>JADJNZ010000005.1:300000-444062 GCA_016714015.1 Gemmatimonadota bacterium | reverse complement strand
CACGCGCTGTATGGTGTCCCGCTCCGAAACGATACCGAGAGCTACAACGTCTACCAATGGAAGCACGCGAGCACCTTGATCCTAGGCGTGGTCGATGCAGACGGAGTGGTAAGTTCGCTATTTCTTGGATGGAACGACTAGCGCGCGGCGCAGCCTAACGGCAGTTGGTGCAGACGGCCGCGCTGGGGTAGCGGTTGGGCGGCCGCGCTTTATCGTACCTGAAGGTACCGCGCGGCCGCCCAACCGTATTTTATGAAAGCGGCCGCAGCACAACTTGACGTTATGTGGACACTACGCTTTCGGTGACACCCTCACACTTTCCACGGCTCTTGCGCCGACCCTTCAATGGACGTCATTCCATTCTCGACCGTTGAAGCGAAGATGGCGAAGAGGGGCAAGCGGTCATATAGCCTGCTGCTTGGCAACGGCTTCAGCATGGCTTACGACCCTGGCATCTTCTCCTACAACGCACTTCATGGCTTCGTTGACACGTTGGACAACGCACTGCTCAAGGCCCTATTCCGAGTAGTTGACACTCACGACTTCGAACAGGTCATGCGGCAGCTCGACACTTTCGCTGCCGTGGGCGAGGTGCTAGGCATTGATGCCACGCTCCGAGCGCGCATTGACACCGCACGCTCGGACCTGAAGCGTGGTCTCATCGATGCAGTTCGGGCACTTCACCCTGAGCATGTCTTCAAGGTCCCGCAGGATAAGTGCGACGCGTGCGTTTCGTTCCTCCGACGCTTCTTAGACGCGGACGGCTCCCTCTTCACTACGAACTACGATCTTCTGCTCTACTGGGTGCTCATGAGGGGGGAACTTGGTGGCGTCGACGGTTTCGGGCGCGATCGCGAGAACCCCGACGAGTACGTTCCCGAGGAAGACATCGAGTGGTCCGAGCTGCGGTGGGGACGTAACTCCGCAGGGCAGAACGTTCACTATATCCACGGCGCGCTCCCGCTCTTTGATACAGGCCTCGAGATCGTGAAGGAGCAGTACGGCGAGGGTTATCTTCTCGAACAGATCACGAAGCGCATCCAGAACGACGAATACCCACTGTTCGTGACCGCCGGAGACGGCGCGCAGAAGCTGAAGCACATCCGGCAGAACCCTTATCTGCACCACAGTTTCCAAGCCTTGGCTACGGTAACCGGTTCTGTCGTCTCCTTCGGCTTTAACTTTGGGCCGCAGGATGAGCACATCATCACTGCCCTAGCCCATGCCGCGAAGCAGCCCATTCCTGACAAGCTGTGGAGCGTGTATATCGGCGTTTTCTCCGATGCGGACATTGAACGAGCTACTGAGATCGCTCCACAACTCAAGTGCAAGGTTCATCTCTTCGACTCCAAGACTGCGCCGGTCTGGGGGAGATAGCGGGCCGTTCTACAAGCCACATAGCGACGCTTGCTAGCCAACAACCGCACTTTATAGAAGCGCTCGCAGCAGACGCATACGTTATGTGGACTGACGACACACACACTCGGGCAGAGGCCTCGTGAAGTACCATCTCGATCGGGCGATCCGCTTCAGCGACCTCCGGGAACACAAGAACCTCTACCCGTGGTCACTCCATGAGCTCTCGTCATCCGGAGAGCGCCTTGGACGCGATCTCATTCCGTGGGATTGGACGCTGCGCTTCGAGGCGCACACTTTCAGGCTGCTGAGCATCTGGGGACTTAAGAGGTCCCTCGGGGACGACGGCAATCCTAGCGTGGAGTGGAAAGAGTCGACCGTCGTGGTCGCGGACCTTCAATTCGATGCCGAGTACTCGTCCGAATCGAGGTGGAGCCGCACGAAGCTCTCTATGCTCGGGACCGAACGCGAGATATCGCAGGTCCGACTGAGAGTCAGGGCTCTGCAGAATGAAGAGGAGGGTGAACGATGCAAGCTCTTTGGGTTCCCTAGCTACACGAGCGAGATCGACTTTCACAATCACACATTTCCCGACACTATCGAGATCGAAGTAGCTGTAAGTCCGTTGAGGTTGCGAACACTGTGCGAGATCGCCACATACCCACACCCGATTTCCGCAAGCATCACCGTCTCGAGAGTCTCGGGTTTGTACAGCGAATGGTCACCGGCGATCGGCACCGATAGCGTTAGGATCCTGACCGCTGACGAGGCTCACGTCGTCGAAGGTGCCCCGGAAGGAGAAGGGGTGTTGCCGCGACTAGGTGACGTTGGGGAGTTTGAGCTCCTTCTCAGCCGTCATTCGGCCTTGAACACGCGGGTCGTTTCCACAGAGGACTCGGAGGAGGACGGCCTGGAGGTAGATCCGCGTCGAGTTGGAGAGACCGTCACCACGCCCGAGCTCCAGGCCCTGCAGAACTTGTCGCGCGACGCCGCAGTGGTGCGACGTGCGATCTCATCGATGAAGGCTCCGCTGTGGATCGCCGTGATTCTCATCGGACTTCTCCTCATCTTCTAGATGTTCGCGTTGTCGCGCATATTGTGAGCAGGGGGCGCCACACGGTGCCGCTGGCCGTGGCTTTGGAGGCGGCGGCACAGCCACACGTTATGTGGAATAGATCGACCCTGACATTCAGCTACGTCGCCTATGAGCACCACCGTCAGTTCCAGTCAAGCGTCAGACGAGTCAGGCAGAACGCCCGGTGGTGGCTGCTGGGTTCTGTTCCACGACTGGGAGCCTTGGACAGTCTCGCACGCCGTCTGTGTGGTCCAACGGTTCCGCCGTTGTCGCCGCTGCAGAAAGCTCCAGCTTAAGCCCGACACTTACGAGCATGTGTGGAGTCCATGGGAACTATACGAGTTCACCAGACCTCCGCGCCATGAGGACGAAGCAAGTGGTGCACGCGGTGACATAGTTGTCACTCACCAACGGCAACGGTGTCTCCGCTGTGGCTTTGTCGAGGACCACTATGTTCGCAACGGCGGCGTTGGTCCGCCGCCGCCTGCTCTACCGTCGCCAGAGGAATTGCAGCGCATCATCGACGCCGCATCGGAGACGTTGCCTCTGCCGCCGCGAGGAGCAGCGCCGCCGAGCCTTCCACCGGGCGCCGCATAACGGCAGTTGGTGCCGACGGCCGCGCTGGGGTAGCGGTTGGGCGGCCGTGCTTTATCGCACCTGAAGGTACCGCACGGCCGCCCAACCGCATCTTATGGAAGCGGCCGCAGCACAACCTGACGCTATGCCGAGCAGACTGAGTTGTGGAGAACTCCATGAGCCTCGACCTGGAGGCCGACGATGCGCTGGCTCTCGCTCGATGCACTAGCTGAGGGTCCCCCCGCCGCGGCTCCAGTGCTAGGCACGGTGATCGAAGTGACAGCCCTTCGCGCGTCGCCCGTTCGGGGCCGGCATTCGCGGTAGCTCTTGCGGCGCTTTGTTCCGCGACATACCCTAGCCGCACGCCTTGCAACCCACCCTCGGTCGTAGTTTCGGACGCACCTCAGACATGCAAAGGCGATCAGGATGGCTTATCACGACGCTGGCGCTCGTCTCGCTCGGCGCATGTAGTGACGATCTGCCCACCGCCCCGCGCGTGAGCAGGTCGGAGTTGCATGCGGCGCTCACGCCGGCGGCCGCGGCGCGGCTGAACGAATCTGGCCACTTCGCGTTCGAGGACCCGATACCTGTGGGTGGCGCGAGCTGGGTCACGCGTGTGCAGGCTCGCCAACTCGCCTGGGCGTTCTGGAGGACGTTCGAGACGGACTTGAGGCGGTACGCCGCTCAAGACCGTGGCGGGTCGATTGCCGCCAACCTAGCGATCTGCCCTCGAGTCTATTTCGTCGAATCCGGGTACGATGTGTTTCCGGTCGAGCTCGTCCGCGAATATCGGCGTGGGTATGGCGCGAGCTGGATCGTCGGACTCTGCCACGGGGCTGAACAGCAGGTCGCGATCTCGGTTTCGGTTGAGAGCACGGACATCGTCGTCGATGCGGAGGGGCGTGTCAACGGAATCCTGCCCGGCGACTTCGCGTTAGTCGGTGTGGTGCCAGGGGTCACCGTGCCGACTGAGCCGGAGTATGGAGCGGTGTTCAGCTCCAGTCGGGCCCACCGGCGAGTCGACGGCGTGCCGCGGTTGACGCGAAACGGCAACCGCGCAAGTCCGTTCACGGCGATTTGGACCTACGATCTCGAGTCGGCGGTTTCGCTCCGGGGGACCACGAGCGGCGTCGAGCGTTCACGACTCGTTGTCGGAATCGGCAAGTGGGGTTCGCAGACGGATACACGAATGCTTGACTGGAATCCGGACTCGGCCGCGGTCGTCAGGGAGGAGACGTTCTACTTCTTCGTGAACGGAACACCTTCCACTTTGGTCGTCACGCGTCGTGCCGACGTTCCGGCAAGTTGGGAGCCGGTGACCGTGAGGACGCCCTGATGCCACGTTCACTGAGTTTTGTGCTCCGCGTGCTCAGCGCGCTGCTCGCCGTCGCGTGCAACGTCGCGACGCCCCAGAAGCCGAGCAACCCCACCGTCTCCGGGGGTCGCTGTCAGACGGTCGCGTCCGTGAACTGGAAGGCGGCCATCGGCGACAACATCTACATCAATCCAGACTCCGCGGACGTGATGATGCCGGAGGATCTAAAGACGTGCACAGTCCACTTCGGCACTGTCGACGTTCCACACCGGATTGAATCGCCCCGGGATTGCCGGAGGCTCCATACCCTGAGAGGTTGGAGCCATGCCCATACCCTCCCCATCGTCGCCTGAAGTCCGCGACGGCCGCCCACCGGAAGTTTGGGGAAGCGGCCGCGGCACAACTTGACGTCATGCCGAGCTGATCGGCTCAGCGTGAGTGAAAGTCTCGAGCAGGGATGGAGCGCGATCGCGGCACGAGCGACGGCTGACCGCGCACCCGGCAGCCATCGGCGCAGTGGACCCGATGGACGACAGCGTGGCCGGTGTAAAGTCAACTTTGAAGTGCACCGCTGAGCATCATGCCGCATAGATCTCCTCCGGGGTGCGAAAGCCAAGCCGCTTGCGCGGACGGCGGTTGAGCTTGTCCGCGATGCGCTGACAGGCCTGCTGCGTCAGGTGTTCCATCGAGGTGCGCTTGGGCGCGTACTGCCGAAAGAGCCCGTTCATGTTCTCGTTGCTCCCACGCTCCCATGAATGGTGCGGCGTCGCGAAGTAGCACTTCGTGGAGACGACGGCCTCGAGCTTCTTGTAGGAGTGGAACTCAGTCCCGTTGTTTAGCGTGAGCGTGCGCACCGGCCGCGGCTGCGCCTCGATCAGCTGCCGCAGCCGCGCGTTCGTGTTGGCGGCCGTGCGTTGTGCGAGCAGGCCGATCGCGACGAAGCCCGACTTTCGCTCCACGAGCGTCACCACGCACGCGCCATGCTGCGTGTTGCCGAGCACGGTGTCGCCCTTCCAATGCCCGATGCGCGAGCGGTTGCGCGCCGGCCGGCCGCGTCGAGATATGCCGCTTGCCCGCGAGGCGGCCGCGGCTGTCGTAGGTGCCATAGCGCTTCCGCAGGTTCTGCGTCATCACGCGCAGATGGGTGTAGAGGGTGCCGCCTCGGGCGCGGTCCTCATGGATGTGGCGATAGATGGTCTCGTGGCTGATCGCAAGGATATTGAAGCGCGCACACCACCCGACGATCTGCTCCGGGCTCCAGTCCTCGCGCCGCAGGTCCGCGACGAAGGCCCACTCCTCCGCCGTGAACTGCGTGTTTCGCCGCGAGGCGCGCCGGCGCTCGTTCGTATACGACTGCGCCTTGTCGACCCAGTACGAGCGGCCGTCGGTGCGCCAGGCGTTGCGGCGCACCTCGCGGCTGATGGTGCTGGGGTCGCGCCCCAGCTCCCGCGCGATCTCTGCAGAGGAGTAGTCGAGCTTGCGTAGCGCCGAAATGGCGTACCTTTCTTCGAGAGTGATCTGGGTGTAGGTCATGGCGTCCTTTCTCTTGGAGGAGAACTGAAGCCTAGCCTGCCCCAGGTCACCTCACCCGCTTCCGGGTGCGGCGACCGCAGTGCACTTACTATGTGAATGCGCCGTGCCTAATCCGGCGTTGGCGCAGGAGCTGACCAAGCGATGGCTCGTGCCCGGATCGGACAGCCATCCCCCCCTGCCGCATACGGTGTCGCTTCGCATGAGGGCGGCCACATCGCCCTCGACCACCTTCGTACCGCGGAGGTCGACCAAGCGCCTGGGCGCAGTCACCACTCCGCCGCCTGCCAAGGCGCTCGCGGTGCTCGGCGGCACCTTCCGGTCCTGATGGCTGGATCGCGACCAGTGCTGACCGACCGCCGCCGCTGGCGCAATGCGGCACCTGTACCAGATCCATCCCGGCGGGTCGGCGCCCGGTCACTCGAAGGCTCGCATGCGTTCGCCCAGCCACTAGGCTGCGGCGGTCCGCCCGCGATAGCCCCGTCCCTGACGATGGATCCGTTCATGTCGACCTTTCGCTCCGCACGCCGACGTGGAGCACTCCTGCTGCTTGTCGTGTTGACGGGCTGCATCAGCTCCGGAACGTCCCGGCGCACCGATTCCGAGGATGCCGCGCGGGTGACCGCCGCTGAGCGGATCGCGGGTTCGGTCGCGGTGGACTCGCAGGACCTGCTGCCCGGCTACGCCGGTGCGGTCGGACGCGAGGGAAGGATCGTCTTCTCGCGCGCAGCGGGCCTGGCCGACGTGAGGTCAGCGCGACCGGCGACGCCGCGGACGCGGTTCCGGATCTACAGTACCTCGAAGTCCCTCGGCGCCGTCGCCGCGATGGCACTCGCCGAGGCAGGACGGCTCGATCTCGACGCCCCCATCTCGCGACACCTCCCTCGCCTGCCCACGCACATCGGCGTGGTGTCGGTACGACAGCTCCTCGCGCACCGTTCCGGCATCCGGCACTACCGGGACGGTGAGTGGGACAGCGTCAGCGACTCACGCTGCGCGAGTCCCGGGGAGGCCTTGGGCGATTTCGTCGATGACCCCCTCCAGTTCGCGCCCGGCACCGACTATCGCTACACGACGTTCGGCTATGTCCTGCTCTCGGCGGTACTCGAAGCGGCGGACGGGAGGCCGTTCGATGTGCTCATGCGCGAGCGTGTCTTCAAGCCCGCCGGAATGACGTCGACCGCGATCGAAGGCGGGCCGACGGCGCGCGTGAACGTCGCCGCGTTCTACGACCGGGACGAGCGCGGCAACTTCTCCGAGACCGTCGGGATCGATGCGAGCTGCAAGTTCCTTGGCGGCGGGTTCATCTCGACCGCCGAGGACCTGGTGCGATTCGGGCTGGCCCTCGTTGACGGACGCCTGGTGAGCGCCGGCTCGCTGCAGCAGATGTTGCGCATCCATTCGGCGGGGGGCGGGAACGCACCCCCGTACGGATACGGCTTCATTCCAGGCGACGCCCTGGTCGACACGTTCGGTGTCGCGATCGAGGACTTCGTGCCGAACTGGTGGCATGGCGGGAACGGTCGAGGCGGCTATTCCGTGCTGATCATCTATCCTGATCACCGCGCGGCAGCTGCCATCACGACCAATGTGCGCGCGTCGGGTCGCCTGGTGCGCGCCACCCACATGCTGGCGCTGCCGTTCCTTCGCCCGTGGACTCGCTGAGATAGGCCTCTTCGCGCTTCGGAAGGATGACGTCTTGGAGCATCGCGACTCCTCCCCCCGGCGATCCGGCCCCGTGGCGTCCGCCTGCAACGACGCGGACCCTGTTGAGGGATCACGGAGACCCGGGCCGATCACGCCGTCGCCCACGGACCGTTCGTCTCCGCTACGACCGGCTGCGACCACGAGCCGAAGACGATCGCCGATGACCATCGCCGGGTCGCGCCGGCCCCTCAGCGCCCGGTGATGCGGACCGGCCGCTGCCCGACATCGGCGAGCGTGGTCCGCGTGAGGAAGCTCGTCATGAGCCGCCCCACCGGCCTCCACCGGGCGTGCGCCGCGCACGGGCGGCTGTCGCTGCACACCGACTTCCCGAGCAGGCACTGCCGGTAACGCCCCACATCCTCGAACGGTGCGACCACCGCCTCGAGCGTGATCTCGTCGGCCGGTCGCGCGAGCCGGAAGCCGCCGCTCCGCCCGCGTCGCGACTCGAGGATCCCGGCCACGGCGAGCTGGTGCAGCACCTTGGAGAGATAGTTGGCCGGGACGTCGAGCACGTCCGCGAGCTCGCGGGCGTGCATGGACCCCTCGGGCGGAAGGGCGGAGAGTCGCGCCGCGGCGCGAAGCGCGTACTCAGCGGACTGATTCAGCATCCGGCTCGACTCGCCTGGCGTGAGAGGGGACGCGCGTGCCGATCCCGCTCAGCGCGGCGATGCGGCCTGCACGACGATGGCGCCGTCCCGGTAGGTGACCAGCACCGCCGCGGCACGCTGGAAGCTAACCACGGTGTCGAGCTCGGCCCGCGGCGGGAGCGACTCGAGGACGCGCGCTCCGTGCTCGCGGCGCTCGCGCCGTTCCTCCTCGGTGCGCTCCTCGCGACGGACGAGTCGTACCCGCACCCGGTGCGTCCCTTCCCCGACCGGATGCCGCCGCAGCAGGTGCACGGGACGATCCTGCCGCATCCCCGACCCCTGGATGACGGAGCCTTCGAGCGTGTCGTCGTCCACGAGCACCGTCAGTGCGTAGGTCGCCGAGCGCCCCTCGCACTCCATGCGCTGTCGCATGTGCGCGGGCCGCTCGGCGAGCTCGGCGTCGGTGCGCTCGCGGCAGACCTCGAGGCGCTCCGGCCGCGCACTCCACGACAACCGGAGCTCGGCAGCCGCGTCCGGGTACCAACGGACCGGAACGCCCGACAGCGCGGCGAGCGCCGCGGCAGCGGCGAGCGTCACCGGCACCGAGAGCCAGCGGCGACGGCCACTCATGCGGGCACCTCGTCGCTCGCCGGTTCGCAGAGGTCGCGCAGGTCGATGTCGATCTCGGGGGTCGGCGGACCGAGCGCCGCGAGCGCGCGGCGGAACTCCGCGAGCTCGCCCAGCACCTCGTCCTCGAGTCCGATCGCGGCGGTGACCATCCGCACGCGACGCCGGTCGACGCGCGGCTGCAACTCGGCCTCCCGCTCGTGATGGAGTCGCTGTTCGAGCCACTTCGGTCCCTCGCGGCCAACGCAGTCGCGTGGTGGACAGCCGGCGATGAGCACCCCCGGCGCCCCCTGCCGCACGAGGAGCTCGATCACGGAGGTGTGCAGGTTGCCGACGCACGTCACCTCATGGAGGCGCGCCCCCGCGGACGCGAGGCGGCCTCGCAGCGTCGCCGACGACTGGCCACAGCGGACCACCACGAGCCGGTCATCCACCGGGAGGCGCTGGAGCTCGGCGAGGAGCCCGTCGCGCAGCGCGGCGAGCTGGTCGCGTCCGGTGCGTCCCGGGGGGCCGACCCCCATCGGGGCGCACGAGGCGGCGCAGATGCCGCAACTCACGCACAGCGCGGGATCCACGCGTGCGACGAGCGTAGGCCGATCGTCGTCGCGCGCGACCATCTCGATCGCCTCCCATGGACAGTCCTGCGTGCACTGGTCGCAGCCGGTGCAGAGCCGCGGGTCGACGACGCTCGGGGTCCACGCACCCGCTCGCGCGCGGCGCGCGAACGCCGGCACCGACACCGCGAGCGCCGCGCCGACGGCCACGACGCCCCACACCAGCCATGGCGACGCCTGCTCGGCGAGCAGGAGCCACCAGGTCGTGGTGAGATCGATGGGCGTGGTGGCGGGGAGAGCGAGCGGATCGGCAGCGGGCCCGAGCGGTGCCGGCCAGAGGATCGCCAGCGCGAGGAGCACGAGGGTGACACGCCACCGCAGACCGCGGGGCGGCGCGAGCGCCGGACGCGCGACCTTCGAGACATGCAGCCAGAATCCCACGCCCATGGCGAGGGGCAGCGCGATGTGGACGAACAGGTTCAGGAAGAAGAAGGCCCCGGGGACGGGGCGGTCGCCGGCGAAGATGCGTCCGACCGGCTCGGAGAGCACGGGCAGCACGTCGAAGAGGCGTGCGCCGGCGACGGCGAGCCGGAGGCCGAAGCTGTCCCACGCCATCACGAAGCCGGTCCAGGTACAGGCGAGGCCGACGCCGAAGAGGAAGAGGCCGCTCAGCCAGGCCCGCGTGCGCGGCCCCCACTCGCGCGCCTGACCGAAGAGCCGCAACGCATGCAGGACAGTGGCGATGACGAAGAGGTCGGTGGCATAGCGATGCAGCGACCGCATCCAGCCGCCGAGCCAGGGATCGGCCGCGAGCCGCGCCACGGAGGCGGAGGGCGCGCCGATCCGGTAGACGAGCAGGAGGTAGAGCCCCGTCACGGTGAGCAGGACGAGCATCCAGGCCGCGAGCGCGCCGCTCTGGTGGAGCGGGTTGGCGCGCCAGCCGTACAGCCG
This sequence comes from Gemmatimonadota bacterium, assembly GCA_016714015.1. Lineage (NCBI taxonomy): Bacteria > Pseudomonadati > Gemmatimonadota > Gemmatimonadota bacterium. The sequence goes on along the minus strand of JADJNZ010000005.1, from coordinate 433,784 downwards.
ATGCACGACGGCGTCGAGCGCGCGGACCGCGGCGCGCGCCGCGGCCTCGACGCGCCGCAGGGAGCGCGGGTCCGGCGGGCGGATGTCGGGACTCATCTTGCGCGTTATCTATCATATCGACATGATATTTGCAACGTACCGCCGTTCCTGACGTCCCCCCACCGACCGAGGAGTATGCGCGCGATGGACCCCACTGACGCCCGCGGGCCCCATGAGCCCATCCCGCTGATGCAGCGGATGTTCGACAATGTCTGGCTGCTCCTCATCGCCGGCATCGTCGTGATGTTCGTCGTCTACACTGGCTGGGGCATGTGGGAGATCCTCACGATGCCGCAAGCCACGCTCCCGTGAGGATGCCATGCTGACCAAGGTCCACACGGGGCTCGACCCCGTTCCCGGCGTGTGGTGGAAGCCGGCGCACAAGGCGGAGAAGGTGTGGGTCGCCATCGCGTTCTTCTGGTGCATGGTGCTCTTCGCGATGATGCCGCTCTGGCACTGGAAGGGCGGGCAGAACCCGTCCGGCGTGCGCCGCAAGGTCGAACCCCGCGCGTTCTACGAGCGCACGGTCGCGTTCGCCGCGCAGTACAAGGTCGGCGAGGACCAGGGGATCCCCATCGTCGCGCCGCCGCCGGGGAGCGACATCTATCTCACCGCGCTCTCCTTCCAATGGTACCCCATCCTGCAGCTCGAGCAGGGCAAGGAGTACATGCTGCACCTGTCGTCGCTCGACGTGAACCACGGCTTCAGCCTGTATCCGCTGAACGTGAACTTCGCCGTATCGCCCGGCTACGACTACGGCCTGCGCGTGACGCCCACGGCCTCCGGTGACTTCCGCATCATCTGCAACGAGTTCTGCGGCATCGGGCACCACACCATGGTCGGCCGCGTGATCGTCGTGGATGCGGCCGGCGCGCCGGTCGCGGACAACGCGGCCTCCACCATCAAGCGGGGGGACGAACCGTGACCGCCCCCGCACTGGAGACCGGACTCTTCCGCACCTGCCCCGCCACCGGCCGGCGGATCCATTCCGGGGCCGAGGCGCTGATCAAGGCCAACGCCGTGGTCGCCGTGGTGGCGCTGCTCGTCGGTGCGATCGCCGCGCTGCTGCTGGTGCTCACGCGCTGGCAGGCCGTGCACCTCCTGCCCGCCACCTGGTACTACCGGCTGCTCGGCGTGCACGGCATGAACATGCTGATCTTCTTCATCATCTACTTCGAGATGGCGGTGCTCTGGTTCGCCGGCACCGTGCTGCTCAATGCGCGGCCGGCCGCACCGCGGTTCGGGTGGTTCAACTTCGGGCTGATGCTCCTCGGCACGCTCATGGTGGAGTGGGCGCAGTGGACCGGCCGCGCCGACGTGCTCTTCACGTCGTACGTGCCGCTCAAGGCGCATCCGATCTTCTACCTCGGCATCATCCTCTTCGCCGTCGGCGCCCTGCTGGTGACCGCGCAGTTCTTCGCGACGATCACCATCGCCAAGCGCGAGCGCACCTACGAAGGGTCCATGCCGCTCGTGGTGTACGGCGCGCTCACGGCGGCGATCATCGCCGTGATCACGCTGCTCCACGGCGCGCTCATCTACATCCCCACCTTCCTCTGGTCCATCGGGCTCATCAAGACGATCGACCCGCAGATCTACAAGATGATCTGGTGGGCGCTCGGCCATTCGTCGCAGCAGATCAACATGGCCGCGCAGGTCTCCATCTGGTACATGCTCGGCTCACTGACGGTCGGCGCGGTGGTGCTCAACGAGAAGGTCAGCCGCAGCGCCTTCGTGCTCTACGTGCTCTTCATCTCCATGGCCTCGGCGCACCACCTGCTCGTGGACCCGGGCTTCGGCTCGGCATGGAAGATCACCAACACCTCGTACTTCATGTACATGGCCGTGCTGGCCTCGATGATCCACGGCTTCACCATCCCCGCCGGCATGGAACTCGGGATGCGGCTCCGCGGCTACACGCAGGGGCTCTTCGGGTGGCTCCGGCGCGCACCCTGGGGCGACCCGGGCTTCAGCTCGCTGGTGTTGTCGGTGATCTTCTTCGGCTTCGTCGGCGGCATCACCGGCGTCACCATCGGCACCGAGCAGATCAACATCATCGCGCACAACACGCTGCGCGTGCCGGGGCACTTCCACGCCACCGTCGTGAGCGGCACGGCGATGGCCTTCATGGGTGCGACCTACTACCTCCTGCCGCTGATCTTCCGGCGGAAGGTCGCGTTCTGGGGATTCGCGAAGGTCCAGCCGTACCTCTTCTCCTTCGGCATCCTCTTCCTGTCCATGGGGATGACCTTCGCCGGCAGCTTCGGCGTGCCGCGGCGCCATTGGGACATCTCGTTCAGCGGCGCCCCGTTCAGCGTGGAGTTCAACCCGGCGGTGGACCTCGTGCTCGCGCTGATGGGGATCGGCGGCATCATGGCCGTCACCGCCGCACTGGGCTTCATCCTCATCGCCGTGAAGTCGGTCTTCTTCGGTGAGCCGCTCGGCGAGATCACGCGCGGCGTCGCCATGGTCGGCGTGCCGCAGGGACTCACGCATCCGCCCACGCACTCCGCCGACGTGGACACCCGGAACGCGGAGATGCACGCGCCGGCCCGCGGATGGATGGGCCCCACACCGGGGACGATCGTCCTCGTCGCCGTCTTCCTGCTCGCGTTCATCGCCTACTACTTCACCAATTGGAAGCTCCTCTCGTTCCTCTGGAAGGTCGGCTGACGACCACCGCGGGGCCACGGCCGTCATTGGCGGTCGTGGCACTCGCGGCGATCCTCACCATCAGCGCCGCCTGGTGGTGGCTCGCGCTGGCGCCGCTCGGAGACGACGCGCCGGCGTGGGTCGTGCTCACCCGCGAGGTCTGCTTCGGGGCCTCGCGCACCGGGCTGCCCCATGCCGGGGGCTGGCTCCTGCTCATCGGAGAGCCCATCGGCATGCTCGGGGTGCTCACCATCGTCTGGGGCGCGGAACTGCGCACCGGACTCGCCCGGCTCCACCGCGGCTTCGCTGGCCGCGCTGCGTCGACGGTCGTCGTGCTCCTGCTCGCGAGCGGGCTCCTCACCGCGGGTCGGCGCGTCGCTGGCGCGCGCGGACTCGCGGACGGCGAGCCGTTCGCGGTCACCGCCGCGCTGCCGGAGCGCGGACGCGCGCCGGCGGAGCCGCTCGCGCTGCGGGACCAGCTCGGCGGCGTGACTCGGCTCGACGACTACCTCGGTCGATGGGTGATGGTCACGTTCGCCTTCGGCCACTGCGAGGACATCTGCCCCGTGATCGTGCAGCAGGCCAAGCGCGCCCGCGCCGACGAGGGCGCGGATTCGGTCCCGCTGCTCGTCATCTCGCTCGATCCGTGGCGCGACGCACCCGAACGGCTCGGCGCGATCGCGACCGCGTGGGAGCTCGCCCCGCACGACCGCGCCCTCTCCGGCAGCGTGGACGAGGTGAACGCCGCACTCGATGCGTGGCGCATCGCGCGCCAGCGCGACCCGGACACCGGCATGATCGCGCATGGCAGCACCATCGTGCTCGTCGATCCGGGCGGACGCGAGGCGTGGCGCATCGAAGGGGCGCCGCAACGCGTGCGCGAGGCCCTCGCGATCGCGCAGCGCGAGCGCACCGCGCGCTGATCGCGCCGGTACCTCACTCCACCACCGCACACACGACATGTCCGCTCGCGCGTTGCCGCTCATCATCCAGGGAGGCATGGGTGTCGCCGTCTCCGACTGGCGCCTCGCCCATGCCGTCTCGTCCGCCGGGCAGCTCGGCGTCGTCTCGGGGACCGCGCTCGACACCGTGCTGGTGCGCCGGCTCCAGGATGGCGACGTCGGCGGCGCGATGCGCCGCGCCCTCGAGCATCTCCCCATGCCGGGCGTCGCCGCGGACCTCCTGCGTCGCTACTTCCGGCCGGAGGGCCGCGCGCCGGGCGAGCCGTATCGCGTCCTCCCCATGTACAAGCAGGCCGTGAGCGCGCTGCGCGAGCAGGTCACCGTCGCGGCGAACTTCGTCGAGGTCTTCCTCGCCAAGGAAGGGCACCAGGGCGCGGTCGGCATCAACCTGCTCACCAAGGTCCAGTTGCCGACGCTCGCCTCGCTCTACGGCGCGATGCTCGCCGGCGTGGATGTGGTGCTCATGGGCGCGGGCATCCCGCGCGAGATCCCGGGCGCGCTCGACGCCCTCGCGCAGGGCGCCGCCGCCACCATGCGCTTCGACGTCGAGGGACAGCCCGCCGACGAACCACTCTCCCTGCGCTTCGCTCCCGCCGACTTCCCCGGCGCGCCGCGCGCGCTCACGCGGCCCCGCTTCTTCGCCATCGTGTCGGCCCACTCGCTCGCCACCACGCTTGCGCGCAAGTCGAACGGCACGGTGGACGGCTTCGTCGTGGAAGGCGCGACCGCCGGTGGCCACAACGCGCCACCGCGCGGCGCACTTCGACTGAACGCGCGCGGAGAGCCCGTCTACGGTGACCGCGACACCGCCGACCTCGACGCCATGCGCGAGATCGGCAAGCCCTTCTGGCTCGCCGGCAGCGTGGGCTCCCCGCAGGCCCTGCGCAACGCCCGGCAGCTCGGGGCGGCGGGCATCCAGGTGGGCACCGCCTTCGCCTACGCCGACGAGTCGGGCTTCACGCCCGAGATCAAGCGCGCGGTGCTCGGCGACCTCGCCAACGGCGACGTCGGGATCTTCACCGACCCGCGAGCCTCGCCCACCGGCTTCCCGTTCAAGCTCGCCGAGACGCCGTCGCTCGCCCAAGCGCCGGCCGATCGCGGACGCCTCTGCGACCTCGGCTACCTCCGCACCGCGGCGCGCGGCCCCGACGGGCGCATCGTCCATCGCTGCGCGGCGGCGCCGGTGGAGCAGTACGTGAAAGCCGGCGGCACCGTCGAGCACACCCGCGGGCGCCGCTGTCTCTGCAACGGACTCGCGGCGGCCGTGGGCATGGCGCAGGTCCGCGAGGGATCGGGCGCGGAACTCCCGCTCGTGACCAGCGGTGACAGCCTGCTCGAACTCACCAGCGTCGCCAAGGGTCGCCGCTCGTACACGGCGCAGGACGTCCTCGACTACCTGCTCGCGGACCCCGAAGCGCCCAGTACCCGGTGCAACGCGAGCACCCCCGCACTCAACGCGAGCACGCCCGTGAACTGATGGGCCACGCCGAGGGCGATCGGCACCGCGAACAGCAGCGTGACGATGCCGAGCGTGACCTGCGCCAGCACGATCGCACCCATCAGTCGCACGGCGCGCGCCGCCTCGGCGCCGAGCACGGCGGCGCGGGCGCCGAGCGCGAGAAGCAGCGCGAGCAGACCCGTCCCGATCGCCAGTAGCCGATGATGGAATTGCGCCGCCGCCGGGTTCTCGAACGCGTCGCGCCACCAGGGCGCGAGTTGGCCGTAGCCCATCGGCACGAGCGACCCTCCCATCAGGGGGAAGGTGTTGTAGATGCGGCCCGCGCGGAGCCCGGCGACGAAGCCGCCGGAGAGCAGGGTCACGATGAGCAGCACCACCACCACTCCCATCGCCCACCGCCAGCGCGCCGACGGCCGTGCCTCGCGCGCGACGGGCCGCAGGTCGGCGAGCGTCCAGAGCGCCACCACGAGGATCGCGAGCGCGAGCGCGAGATGCGCGGTGAGCCGGTAGGCGCTCACCGACGTCCGCTCGGCGAGGCCGCTCTGCACCATGTACCAGCCGAGCGCGCCTTGCGCGAGCGTGAGCAGCGGCAGCACGGTGAGCCGCATGTGCAGCCGTTCCGGGATGCCACCGCGCGCGAGCAGCACGATGAACGGGATCGCGAACACGAGCCCCACGCTCCGGGCGAGGATCCGGTGGAACCACTCCCACCAGTAGATGAGCTTGAATCCCTCGAGCGTGATCCCCTTGTGGGTCGTCTCGGCCTGCGGGATCCGCTGGAAGGACTCGAAGGCCGTCGCCCACTCGGCCGCGGACAGCGGCGGCAGCACGCCGGAGACCGGCTTCCATTCGGTGATCGAGAGCCCGCTCTCGGTCAGTCGCGTGATGCCCCCCACCACGACGGCGAGGAAGACGGCCACGATGCAGGCCATCAGCCAGCGCTGCAGGGGGAGATAGTCGGGTGGCGTGGCGTGCGGTGCGGACGCGGTCACGGGCGTGGGGCGGAAGGGTCGCGGCGACTGGCGAGCGGCGCTTCGAAAGCTACCGCTTCCCCGCGAGGTGCTCGGCACGAGCGGTCGTCGCGGGACGCCGGGGAGTGCCATGCGCCTGGTGTCGGGGATTCGCCTCTAACATGCATGAAGGATGCATGATATAATCTGCGGCGGTGCGGCTCCACCCCCCTTCGTCACACGAGGTCCTGTGTCCGTCGTCCGGCTTCCCCTCGTCGCCGCACCGCCGCTGTGGCGCGCCGCCCAGTCGCTCGGCGTCGTGCTCACGCTGGTCCTGCTCGGCGCGTTCGTCCTGATGCCCGACGTGTCGCTGCACCTGCTCTGGGACATGGTCATCCCATTGCTCCCGGCGGTGTTCCTGGTGAATCCGATGATCTGGCGGAACGTGTGTCCGCTCGCGACCCTCAACGAGTTGGGCTCGCGCCGGAGTGCGGGACGGCTCCTCACACCTCCAGTGCTGACACTCATGTGGGCGGTGGGCATCGGGCTGCTCGTGCTGATGGTCCCCGCACGGCGGTTCCTGTTCAACGCGAACGGCGTGGCGATGACCGTGACGGTCTCCGCGGTGGCGGTGCTCGCGGTGGCGACCGGTCTCGTCGTGTCGCGGCGCGCGGGCTTCTGCAATTCGCTGTGTCCGGTGTTGCCGGTGGAGAAGCTCTATGGCCAGGCGCCGCTGCTCGACGTGGGGAGCGCCCGGTGCGTGGACTGCAATCGCTGCGTGTCGCTGGGCTGTCCTGACCTGGCGGGGCGGAAGAGCGCGGTGCAGAGCATCGCGGGCTGGCGGGGGCGGCACTGGATCCTCTCCCCGTTCGGCCTCTTCGCGAGCGCGTTCCCCGGATTCATCATCGGGTACTTCACGACGGTCGACGGCCCGCTGTCGCAGGCGCTCGCGACCTACGCGACCGTGGGGCAGTGGGTCGTCGGCAGCATCGTCGCCTCCGCGATCCTGCTCGGCCTGGTACGGGGGGCGCGCGCGCTCCTCGTGCTCGGCGGCGTGTCGGTCGGCACCTACTACTGGTTCGCCGCGCCGCGGTTGATCGACGCCTACGGCGGCACGGCGATGGCCGGGCAGGTGGTGCGCGCGCTCGTGCTCGCCGGCGTCGCCGCCTGGATGTGGCGTGGCTGGCGTCGGCTCCCCGCCTGACCGCGCGCACGGGCAGACGCCGAACGCGAGGGTCGGCTGCGTCACACACCGCATTCCCCCCGAGGAGGGTACCATGTCGGATTCCCGTTGGGTGCGTCAGGGTGTGCAGGTCGGTCTCATCGCGTTCGTCACCGTGGCGCTCTTCTACGCCGCCTTCGACGTGCTCGCGTCGCGCGGCGCGCTCTATTCGGTGAATCAGCTCGGCCGCGCCGTGTTCCGCGGCGTGCGCGACACGGGTGGCCTCGGATTGCCGACGCCGGTCGACGTCGGGGCGGTGGGCGCCTACACGGCGGTGCACCTCGCGCTCTCGCTGCTGATCGGCCTCGTCGTCCTGCGCATCGTGCATGGGTTCGTCACGGGGGCGCTGGGACGACCGTTGTTCGTCGCCATCATCGTGGGCGGCGGCGCGGCGACGGTGGCCGCGGTGGGTGCGCTCTCCATCCCCCTGCGCGAGGTGCTGCCTTGGTGGTCCATCGCCGTGGCGAACCTGCTCGCGGCCTGCACGGCCGGCGTGGCGGTGCTGCGCTGGCGCCCGGACCTGGTCAGCCGTCTGCGTGGGCGCGATCGTCGAGGCAGCGACGCACCGTCGCGAGGAGCGCATCACGCGTGAACGGCTTCTGCAGGAAGTGCGCGCTGTCCCGGGCGGACAGCGTCCGGCCGGCGATGTCCGGGCTGTAGCCGGTCATGAGCACCACCGGCAGCCCCGGCCGTGACGCCCGGGCGCGTTCGGCGACGTCGTGTCCGCTGATGCCGCCGGGCATCACGAGGTCGGTGAGGAGCAGCGCGATGGACGCCTCGATGCTCGGCCACAGCGCCATCGCCTCGACGCCACTCGCGGTCGCCAGCACGCGGTAGCCGTTGCGGGTGAGGATCGTCCGGGCGGCGGCCCGGACCGCGGGATCGTCCTCCACGAGGAGAATCGTCTCCGAACCACCGGGCGGCGCGAGCTCGTGGGCCGGGGCGACGGTGGTGGTGGCCTCCTCCGCGGGGCCCTCCTGCGCGGGGAGCGCGACCACGAAGGTCGAGCCGCGTCCCACCTCGCTCTCGACGTCGATCCATCCGCCGTGCTGCTGCACGATGCCGAAGACGGTGGCGAGACCGAGTCCGGTGCCCTGGCCGATCCCCTTGGTCGTGAAGAACGGCTCGAAGATGTGCGGGATCACGTCGGCGGCGATGCCCTCTCCCGTGTCACTGACCCGCAAGGCGACATGGACCCGCCCGGTCTCCACGGGATGACGACGCGACACCGGGTCGTCGATCGCCAGCCGTGCGGTCTCGATCCTCAGGTGTCCGCCCCGCGGCATCGCGTCACGCGCGTTGACGGCCAGGTTGAGCACGATCTGCTCCAGCATCCCGGCGTCGGCGCGCACCCGCAACGGGTCCGGATGCACCACCGCCTCGAGTCGCACGTCCGCGCCGATGATGCGCTGGAGCATGGTGACGACGTTCCGCACGGTCACGTTCAGGTCGAGGTCGCGGAGCTGTGTGACCTGCTTGCGGCTGAAGAGGAGCAGTTGCCGAGTCAGCCCGACCGCGTGCTCGACGGTCGAGGCGATCTGCTCGACGCCGTGCCGCACCGCTGGCGGCAGCCCGGCGACCGTCCGGATCTCGCCGGACTCCATCATGATGACCGCGAGCGCGTTGTTGAGGTCGTGCGCCACGCCGCCGGCGAGCCGGCCGATCGCCTCCATCCGCTGCGAGTGGTGCAGCTGCTCCTCCAACCCCCGGCTCGCCGTCACGTCACGGGAGTTCACGAGCACGACGGGCGCGCCGGCGGGCTCGATGACGCGACGGACGATGGACTCGATGGTCCGCCAGCGACCATCGGCGTGCCGAATGCGGTACTCCACGTCCGTCGGGCGGTCCGATCCGCCGCGGATTCGCTCCATGGTCCCGATCACCCGGTCGAGATCCTCGGGATGCACCCACTCGAGCGCCGAGCGACCGACCATCTCCTCCGGCCGGAACCCGAGGAGGCGCTCCACGCTCTGGCCCTGGAAGCGGATCGCGCCGTCGAGGTCCAGCACGGTGATGAGGTCGGACGCGTTCTCGATCAGGGCACGAAAATAGGCTTCGCGCGTGGCCAATGCATGCTGCGCCTGCCGGCGCTCGATGAGCGCCCCGATCCGGGCGGCGACGGCGGCGATGAGTTCGACTCGCGAGGATTCCTCTGCCGTCGGCTCGGCCACGAAGAACCCGAGCAACATCACCACCTCGCCGTGCGCAAGCACGGGGACCGCGAGTCCCGCGGTCAGGCCGGCCATGGCGGCGACGCGCATGCGGGGGAAGTGCGACGGCGACCGGAGGTCGGAGAGCCATTCCGGCCGCTTCGATCGCCAGACACGACCCGGCAGGCCCTCCCCCGGCGCGAAACGCGTCGCGCGGCTCGCCTCGCGGAACTCCCGCAGCGCCGGCGTCGCGCCATGCCAGACGGGATGGCAGTCCAGCATCGTGCCGTCGCCATTGGGAACCCAGATCTCGCCGATGGCCCAGCCGGTCGCGGCGCAGACCTCGTGCAGCACGAAGGCGAGCGCGTCATCCAGCGTCTCGGCCTCGCCGACGCCGAGCATGACCGCCTGCAGCAGGCGAGACTCCGCCTGCGCACGCGTGCGGGCGCCGATCTCGCGCTGGACCGCGATGAACCCGACGAACCGCCCCGAATCGTCACGGTACGGCGTGATCGTCTCCTCGATCGACAGCAGCCGTCCGTCCTTCGTCCGGTTCACCACCTCGCCGTGGACCCGCTCGCCGCCGAGCAGTGCGCCCCACACGTCGCGGTAGAACGCCGACGACTGGCGTCCACTCTTCAGGATACGGGGCGTGACCTTGCCGACCACATCCGCCGGGTCGTGGCCGTAGAGTGCGGTGAATCGCTCGTTGACGTGCGTGATCGTGCCGCCGAGGTCGGTGACGAAGACGACGTCACCCGCCGAGTTGACGGCGTTGGCGAGTTCCCGCAGCGACTCCTCCGCGCGGCGCCGGGCCGCGATGTCGATCCCGACGCCCACGAGGTGCGGCTCGCCCTCCGGCATCAACCGCTGTCCGGTCAGGAAGAACGGCGTGCGGACCCCATCCTTCGCGGTGAGGTGTGCTTCCGCGCTCGCCGTGCCGAGGGTGAAGACCGCGCCGATCCGCTGACGGATCAGCTCCTGCTCGTCGCCCGTGAAGAGGTCGGTCGCGTGCAGCAGGGCGAGCTCCGCCCCGCTGTAGCCGCTCACGTGCTCGAGTCTCGCGTTCCAGCGAACGAAGCGTCCCGCGGTGTCGATGAGGTAGTAGATGCCCGGCAGGCTCTCGATCGTCGCATCGGACAGGACCCCCTGATGTGCGTCGACCCGCGCGGCCCGCCGCCGTTCCCCCGCCACTTCCAGAGCATCCAGGGCATGGGAGATGTCGTCGGCGAGGAGATCGAGGAGGCCGAGCGGTCCGGGGCCCTCGACGAGGGAGGTGTCCGCGGATCCCACGGTCAGGACACCGACCACGTGGCCCCGACAGCGGAAGGGGACGACGGCGACCGCGCGCACGACCGCCCGCACGGCGGCGCTCTCGATCGGCTGGCGTCGCGGCAGCAGGCGCACCTGGTCGGCCGGGTCGGTCGTCACGACCGCGCGTCCGCCGGATACCGCCCGCGCCATGGCGTCATGTCCATGCGGCGCGACGCTGAACGGTGTGGACGGGAGCTCACCGAGGGACTCGCCGTGCGACGCAACGGCGGTGACGGTCCGCGCCGCCTCGCCCAGCAGGCCGACCCACGCCACGGAGAATCCGCCCTGCTCCACCGCCCCGCGGCAGACCCCGGTCCAGAGTGCATCGCACGTCTCGACCCGTGCGATGCACCGGTTCACCTGGCCCAGCATCGCGTGAAGGCGCGCCAAGGAGCCGAGGCCTGCCACCGCCTCACGGTCGCTGGCACCACGCGAATCGGTCACGGATCGTCCGTTGAGGGGGCGTACGCTCCCCGTCACGATATGCCCGGCGGTGCCGCCTCGCCAGCGCTCACGAGCGCCGCACGATCGTGGCGAGCAGACAGAATCGGTCGGCGGTCGCGCGCATGCCGTGCGGCTCGCCCGGCGCGAGCGTGACCACGTGCCCAGGTCCTGCCTCCACCAGCTCCTCACCCACGCTGATGGTACCTCGGCCGCTCAAGACGGTGATCAGGACCGTCGCCTCGCTCGTATGCGGGGCCACCGATTGCCCTGGCTCGAGACGAAAGACCACGAGCCGTAGCCCCGGTGCATCATGAACCGTCGCGGTCGCCGGCCGCGCCGGATGCGCCGGCACGGCCGCAAGTGCGGCGGCATGGGCGTCGAACGCCTTCATCGCCCCGCTCCGATCGCCCGCGTGAGGGCGTCGAGCAACGCCGCCTCGTCCGCCTCGTCCGCGGCGGCCGCCTCGTGCACGCTCCGGTGCGCCCCGCAGCAACTGTCGATGCCGAAGGCATTGAACACCGCCATGGTCTCGGGATGGCGGGCCATCAGTTCGTCGACGGTCATGGCACGCGGATCGGTAGGCTGCAGGGACGACATGAGTGCGCCTGGGTTTGTTTGTCACGGAAATTGCCTTGATTATCGTCCACACGCAAGCCAACTTGAACGCGTAGCCGGTCGCCGCACCCTAGCCCAGACCTCATGCGTCCATCCGCACCGATCCAGCCGAGCCATCGCGCCCTGGTCGACGCCCTCAAGCGGCGCGGCGGCGCGACGGTTCCGGAGCTGGCCCGCGAACTGTCCCTGAGCGTGGAGACCGTGCGCGAGCACCTGCGGACACTCGAGTCGCGCGCGCTCGTCGCGCGGAGCGGGACGCGGCGACGGGGCCCCGGACGGCCCGAGATCCGCTTCACGCTGACGGCGGACGCGGAGGCACTCTTCCCTCGCCGGGAGGGCGAGGTGCTGCGCGCCCTCGCCGGTTTTCTGGCCGCACGCGGACAGCAGCCGTTGCTGCGCGCCTTCTATGAAGAGTATCTGGCGGAAGTGCGAGCGTCGGCGATGGCCCGCGTGGCTCACCTCGAGGGCGGGGCGCGCCTCGAGGAGGTGGCGCGGGTCTTCGCCGACCTCGGGTTCATGCCGGTGTTGGAGATGGGTGGCGACGCGCCGCGGCTTCGCCTCTGCCACTGTCCGATTCGTGCGTTGGTCGAGGTGACACAGGTGCCCTGTCGCGCCGAGTCGGGGCTGCTGCAGGAACTCCTCGGCGAGGAGCCCGCCCGGGTGAGCTTCATCCCGTCGGGCGACGCGGCCTGCGCGTACGTCATGGAGGCCACGCGATGAGGGTGGTCGGCGCGCGGTCGGCGACGGCTGTCGCACTCCCGGTCGCGCATCTCGGGGCGGCGCAACTGTTCCTGCTGCTCGGCGCGATCGGCCTGGTGGACGTGGCGCCCATGCTCGCGGCGGGGATGCACGCGGCCGCGCCGGTGGTCGCCGTGACGCATCTGTTCACGCTCGGGTGGATCAGCACGTCCATCCTGGGGGCGCTCTACCAGTTCCTCCCGGTCGCGCTCGGACAGCCAATCGCGTGGCGCACGGTGGCGTGGGCGGGGGGGGCGATCCATGTGGTGGGGCTCCTGCTCCTCGTCGCGGGTCTCGTGCGCGCCGGGCCCGGAGTGGCCGCGGCCGGAGGCATCGCGCTCGGCGTCTCGCTCGGCGCCTTCGTGGTCAATCTGGGCGCCACGCTGCGGCGATCCTCGACGCGGGACCTCACCTGGTGGGCGCTCGCGGGCGCCGCGACGTTCCTCGGCATCACGATCGTCCTCGGCGTAGCGCTCGCGTCCGACCTGCGGTGGGGCATCCTGGGTATCGCGCATGCCCTCGCCGTGGCGACGCACCTGACCGTCGCACTCTCGGGCTGGGTATCGCTGGTGGTGATCGGCGTCTCGCAGCGCCTCCTGCCGATGTTCCTGCTGAGCCATGGGGCGCGCGGGTCGCTGGGTCGCTGGGCCGCGGCGTCCGTGGGCACCGGTGCCGGGGTACTCGCGCTGGGTCATCATGCCGATGTCGTTCGCCGGTGGCTGGCTCCCGCGCTCCTCGGTGCCGGGGCGTTGAGCTTCGTGCTGCAGGCGCGCGCGTACTACGTGCGGCGGTCCCGCCGCCACCTCGATCCGGGGCTGTGGCTCGCGGCCGTGGCGCTCGGTCTCCTCGCGCTCGCGGCCGCGGTCGGCGTGCTCTCCCGCATCTCGTCTCCGGCCCCACGTCTCGCGAGCTTCGCCACCACGGCGGCGATCCTGGCGTTCGCGCTGTACGTGGGGGCCTTCCAATACAAGATCGTGCCGTTCCTGGTGTGGCACCGCCACTTCGGTCCGCTCGCGGGCCGGCAGCCGCTGCCGCGGGTGGCCGACCTTTATCGTGCCGACATCGCGATGGTGGCCACCTGGTCGCTCGTGATCGGTACCGCGGGCCTCCTCGCCGGTGTCGGGACCGCGACGACCCACCTCGCCACCGCCGGTGCCGGCGCGTTCGCGCTCGGCGCAGTGGCGATGGTGGCCCAGATATTCGCCATCGCCCGGAGGCGGCCATGACCGACGACCTGCCGCTGGCGGTGCGCCTGATCGCCCCGGCGCGGATCGTGACCGCCGATGTGCGGGACGAGCTGCGCCGCGGAGAGGAGCCGTTCGCCCGCATCATGGCGGCGCGCGCCGCGGTGCCGGACGGTGGCGCGCTGCTGGTGCGCGCGATCTTCGAACCGGCGCCGCTGTATCGCGTGATGGAGCGGCACGGGTTCGCGCACCACAGCGAAGCCCTCGCGCCCGATGACTGGCGCATCTGGTTCCATCCGCCGCTCGTCGTGCTCGACGTGCGGGAGATGGAGCCGCCCGAGCCGATGGCCCACACGCTCGCCGCACTCGAGACGCTGCCGCCCAACGGGACCTTGCTGCAGGTGAACGCGCGGGTCCCCCATCTCCTGCTCCCGCATCTCGCGGAGCGGGGCTTCACGCACGAGCTCCGGGAGCCATCGCCGGGGCTCGTGCATCTCCTGATCCGTCGCGTCGCGACGGCCTGACCTCGACATCCGGAGCATCGCCATGGCGACCCCGACCCTGCTGGACGTGCGCGTCATCCCGCCGCGCGAGAAGCACGCCACCATCTTCCGCACGTTCGACGCGCTCGCGCCGGGCGAGTCGTTCACGCTGGTGAACGACCACGACCCGGTGCCGCTGCGTTACCAGTTCGAGGCGGAACGCGCTGGGGCGTTCGAGTGGGAATACCTCGCGCAGGGGCCCGAGGAGTGGCGCGTGACGATCTCGCGGCGCTGAACGCCCCTGCCGGGCGGCAGAGGCGGACAGTCGCGTCCGTGTCTCGCGGACGCGACTGTCAGGCATCCTCCGGCGCGGCGGTCGGGGCTTGCCTGCTCTCCGGCCGCGGGGGCGCTCCCTAGATTGCGGCCACCCCCGCAGTCCCGGTCGCCCTCCATCCCCCCCATCGAGCCCGAGCATGCATCGTCCGTCCTCTGCCCCTGTCGTGTGGCTTCGTACGCCGGCGGTCGCCCTCGCGCTGGGCCTGCTGGTCGTCTCGGCTTGCACACCGGCCGATCCCGCCATGCGTGATCCCCTCGCGGACCGGCCGAGTGGTGCGATGCCCGTGGAGACGCTGCAGGTGGCGTACGCACCGGCGGTACCCGCCCCGATCACGCGGCGCAGTCCGGCGAGGATCGTGGTCAATCTCGAGACGCGTGAAGTGAAGAAGCGGCTCGCCGACGGGGTGGAGTACACGTTCTGGACGTTCGGTGGCTCGGTCCCGGGGCCGATGCTCCGTGTCCGCTCGGGTGATGAGGTGGAGTTCCACCTGAACAACCACCCGTCGAGCAAGATGCCGCACAACATCGACCTGCATGCGGTGACCGGCCCCGGCGGCGGGGCGGCGGCCTCGCTGACGGCGCCCGGGCACTCGTCGCAGTTCACGTTCGCGGCGCTCAATCCGGGCCTCTACGTCTATCACTGCGCGACCGCCCCCGTGGGCATGCACATCGCCAACGGGATGTACGGCCTCATCCTCGTGGAACCGAAGGAGGGCCTCACGCCCGTCGATCGCGAGTTCTACGTGATGCAGAGCGAGTTCTACACCGCGGGCCGCCACGGCGCCTCGGGCATCCAGCCGTTCGACATGGAGAAGGCGTTGCACGAGGACCCCGAGTACGTGGTGTTCAACGGCTCGGTCGGCGCACTGGCGGGCGAGAACGCGTTGCAGGCGAAGGTGGGCGAGACCGTCCGCATGTTCGTGGGCAACGGTGGGCCGAACCTCGTATCGAGCTTCCACGTGATCGGCGAGATCTTCGACCGCGTCCACACCGAGGGCGGCTCGCTCGCGAACCAGCGCGACGTGCAGACCACGCTGGTCCCCGCGGGCGGATCGGCGATCGTCGACATGCGGCTCGACGTGCCCGGGACGTACATCCTGGTCGACCACTCGATCTTCCGCGCCTTCAACAAGGGCGCGCTCGGCATGCTGCGGGTCGACGGCGATGCGAACGCGGTCGTCTACTCCGGCAAGCAGAACGACGTGGTGTATCTGCCCGAAGGCGGTGCGGTGCAGGCGATGCCGCGCGTGGCGGCCGCGGCGACCGAGCGCGAGCTGCCTCGCGCGGAACTCCTGGCGCGCGGCCAGCAGGTCTACGCGGCCAACTGCGCGGCGTGCCACCAGTTGGGTGGCGAGGGGACGGCGGGGGCCTTCCCGCCGCTGGCGCGGAGCGACTACCTCATGGCCGACAAGGATCGCGCGATCGGGGTCGTCCTGCACGGACTCTCGGGCGAGGTCACGGTGAACGGACAGAAGTTCAACGGCGTGATGCCGAGTCTGGGCCTGTCCGACACGGACATCGCGGCGGTCCTCTCGTACGTGCGCACCAACTTCGGGAATCGGGCGTCGGACCTCGTGAGCCTGCGAGACGTGTCGCGCGTGCGCGCGGCCGGCAGCGGCGGGCACTGACCGATGCGACCCATCGCCCGCGGCGTCCCCCGTGCGATGGCGTCCGTGGTGACCCGTGGAGTGATCGTCGGGATGTGGATGGTCGGCCTGCTGGGCGGAGGCGTGGGTGACGCCTCCGCCCAGTCGGCGTCCGCCCCCCGCTACCGCCCGGTGGCGTCGGGGCACGTGCGCCCCTTCTATCTCGCGGGCGTCGCGGACACCGGAGTGCGAGTGCCGGGCTTCCTGCTCGCCGAGCGCGCCGTGAGCAACGCGGACTTCCTCCGATTCGTCAAGGCGAATCCAGGCTGGCGGCGATCGCGGGTGCCGCGCATCGCGGCCGATCCGACCTACCTGCGGCACTGGGAGAGCGACACGGTGCTCGGGGCCACCGCGGCGCCATCGGCCCCTGTGGTGCACGTGTCGTGGTTCGCGGCCCAGGCGTACGCACAGTGGAGTAGCGCGCGCCTGCCATCGACCGCGGAGTGGGAGTTGGCGGCGAGCCGGTTCGTTCGGAGCGTTGGGCCGACGCCGGAACGGTTGCAGACGTTCCTGATCGGGTCGTATGCGCAGGCGGGGACCGAGGCGGGGACCGAGGCGAGGCCCTCGCCGTCCCCAGCGAGCGACGAGGGCATAGCGGGATTGCATGGCGGCCCGTGGGAATGGGTCGATGACTTCAACTCGGTGGTCACCAGCGGTGAGTCCCGCGGGGATGGCACGCCGGACGACGGGCTCTTCTGCGCCGGTGGCGCGGCCCTCGCCGCGGATCCCGGCAACTTCGCCGCGTTCATGCGCTACGCGGTACGCGGATCACTTCGCGGGTCGTACGCACTCGGTACTCTCGGGTTCCGGTTGGCGCGGGACCCCTCTCCTCCTTCCGGACGCCCCGACCGATGATCTCGATCCGCATCCCCCTCCGCCATGGTGCAGCGGCGCTCACGTTCGGCCTGCTCGTCCCGCTCCTGCCGTTCGTCGCATGTCGAGCACAGGGAGCGGAGGCGGTCCCGGCGAGCGGCCTTTCGGAGCGCTCGCTGTATCGCGTGACCGGGCGCTGGACGAATCACGACGGACGGGCGTTGGATCTGGCGGAGCTCCGGGGCGAGCCGGTGGTGCTGGCGATGGTCTACACCTCGTGCACCATGACCTGCCCCCTCATCACGAGCGAGATGCTCGCGGTGCAGCGCGCGTTGCCCGCCGACCTGCGGGGGCGCGTGCGCTTCGTGCTCGCGTCATTCGACCCGGCGCGCGACTCCCTGGCGGCACTCAGGCAACATGCGGAGAAGATGGCGCTGGACGACCGCTGGCTGGTGCTCCGCGCGGCTCCGGCCGATGTACGACAGCTCGCGGTCCTGCTCGGGGTGAGCTATCGGCAGCTCCCGAGCGGTGACTTCGACCACTCGAACATCATCTCGGTCCTCGACCCTCAGGGCGTCGTCTCGTTCCAGTCCCCGCGCATCCCGGCGGATCGGGACGCGCTGGTCAAGGCCGTGACCGCGGCCGCGCGCGCCTCGCACCGACCGCGGCGATGACGCGGATCGGGTCCGACCGCCTACCATCGCCCCGTCCGCGCCAGCGCCCACACGTCGGGGTGTTCGCCGCGCTGCTCGCGTGTGCGATGCCGACCGTCGTCGTCGCGCAGGAACGTCCCGCCGCGCCCAGACCAGCGTTCGAGAACCTGCGGTATCGCGAGGATTGGTCGTCCAAGCCATCCGGGGACGCGTGGGACGCGCTCAAGCATGTCGATCTCGACGCCGCGGGGCGTCACTGGATCTCCTTTGGCGGACATCTCCGGGTCCGCGGCGAGTCGGTGCGCAACTTCCTTGGCGGTGGACCAGGCACGCGCCGCGATGCGTTCCTGGTCGGGCGCGCGCATCTCCATGCCGACCTGCATGTCGGCTCCCATGTGCGGGGGTTCGTCGAGGGCCGCGTGGCGGACGTGGCGGGCCGGGAGCTGCCCGGAGGGGCGCGAGCGATCGACCGCGACCGATTGGATCTCGGCAACGCCTTCCTCGAGGCGCGCGGGTCGGCGCAAGGGATGCTGGTGATCGCGCGCGTCGGCCGTCAGGAACTCCAGTTGGGCCGTGAACGCATCCTCTCACCACTCGACTGGGCGAACGTGCGGCGCATCTTCGAGGGCGCGTCCGCGGAGGTCCGTCGCGGGTCCGTCGCCGTCACCGCCTTCGCGGTGCACCCGCTCCAGATACTCCCCGAGGCGCGCGATGTCGCGCTTGACGGCGTGTCGCTCCTGGGAAGCGAGGTGTCGTGGCGTGCGCCGACGAGCGGGCGTGTGCTCGAAGCGGCCCTGCTCGTGCGATCCACCGACGCGGTCGGCGCGGTGGCCGGCGCCGAGCGATCGACGCTCGCCGCCCGACTCCTGACCCCGGTCGGGCGGCGGGAGCTGGTGCTCGAAGTGGAGGGCGGCGTGCAACGCGCGAGCGGCACCGGACGCGCGACCTTCGCGACGATGCTCGCGACCGACCTGACGTTGTCACCGAGGTGGCGCGGCGCCCCGGCGATCACACTCGGCATCGACCGCGCGAGCGGGACCCCCGCTGGCGCGCCCGCGCAGAGCGAGACCTGGGACCAGTTGTACCCGCTCGCCCACGCCTACGCCGGGTTCGCGGACATGCTCGGCCGTCGGAACCTGTTGGAGGAACGCCTCGTGGTGCAGTTCTCGCCGCGCCCGCCCGTGCGTGCACGCGTGGCGTTCCACGCGTTCCAACGCGTGTCCGATGCCGACGCCGCCTATGATGTCGCCGGCGCGGTGTTCCGGAGTGCGCTCCCGGGAAGCGCGCGCGACGTGGGGAAAGAGGTCGACCTCTCGATACAGTGGCGGCTCAGCCGCCACCTGCGCGCCGACGGCGGCATCGCGCGAGTCTCCGCCGGTCGGTTCCTGCGCGAGACGGGGAGCGCCCTGCCGTACACCTGGGGCTTCGCGTCACTCGTCGCCACCTTCTGACATCAGGGTGCTGCGGGCCCCCGCGCCGGCTGACCGCGCCTCACTCCGGCACCCGCAGGATCTTCCCCATGAACAGGATCGTCCCGGAGAACCGTTCGCGGATCACCATCAGGAACGGCTCATTCACCGTGAAGCTCGGCGGCAAGCTCGTGACCTCGACCCCAACCGAGGTCACCGCCGCGGCCTCGGTCCCCGCCTCGTTCACCTCGACGAACGTCTTGTGCTTCACCGCGCTGATGAACGGCCCCGGCTGGTTCGGCTCGAAGAGGTTCCGGAAGTCGGCCGCGCCGTCCACGAACGCGACCCCCATCCCGAGCGCGGCGAGGTCGTCGTTGAGCGACCGCTCGTACTCCAGCGTGAACTTCGGCATCACCAGGTCCATCGTCTGCCGCTGCAGCGACGCCATCCACCCGGACCAGCGCTGCGGGGTGAGTGAGTCGATCAGGTCGTGGATGTCGCCGGTCGCGCCCGGCAGCACGAGGTCCACCACGAAGGCCTCGTTGCCATAGCGCAGCTCGGCGATGTTCACCTCGGCGATCTGGAGCACGTCGAACGCGGTCTTGTTGCGCATCATCGGCACCTGCTGCGGGTTGCCGAACGCCGGCATGAAGGCCCCGGGTGACGTCTTCCGAGGATCGAACGCGTCGACCCACTTCGCCTTGAAGTAGACGGCGTTCATGAGGAACATCACCGTCTCGGGATCGATCGCGTCCACGATTTGCGGGATGCGGCCGTTGGTCGCGCTGCTCGCCCAGCGGTTCATCGTGTCGGGCGCCGTCGGCAACCCGAAGTCGAGCGCCTGCACACGCGCATCGAAGCTCGCGAGGAGCGCGTCTCGGAAGTCGGCGTCGGCGGAGAGGCCCGTGCGATACCAGACGGCGTTGGCGATGCGCATCTCGGTGGTGCGGTCGATCCCCAGCAACAGGTCGATCAGCCCGCGATAGCCGGCGTTGATGTCGGCGAGCGGCATCCCCTCGAACCCGAGCGCGGCGCGCATCGAGTCGAGCGTCGCGTTCGCCGCGCCGTTCAGCGTCATGCCGAGCGCCATCGAGACGCTCAACGGCGAGATGAAGACGTTCGAATCCCGCGCGGCGGCGCTGCGACGCATCAGGTCGAAGGCGAAGCGGTTGGACCGCTGCACGACCTCGCCTTCGGCGACGGTCAGTGCGCGCGGCAGTCCGGTGATGGGGGCCGGCGGTCCGGACGGCTCCGTCGCGCAGGCCATCGTTCCCATCGTGATCATCGTCAGCAGCAGGGTCCGTCGCATCATGCGCTCCGTCAAGGTTCGTGCGTTCCTACCCGACCGTTCGTCCCGCCGTCACTCCTCCACGCGGATTCGCACCTCGGTCACCGTGCCCGTTGCGGCGACGGCGCGGATCAGGTGCGCGCCGGGGCGGAGCCGCCAACGCGAGGCGTCGTGTGGTACCCCGTCCACGAACCAGCGCACCACCCCCGTCGCGCCTTCCGCGCGGAGCGCCACCGTCGCGTAGTCCGCGGGCACGCCCGGCGGCATCCTATATACGTCACCGTCGGCCGGCGAGACGATCTGGAAGCCGCGCACCGAAGCCACGCGCTCCATCGCGCGAGCGGACTCGCGCTCGCCGCGCGCCTCCGCACCCGGGTCGATGCGATCCCGTTCCTCCACGAACTCGGGATCGACCGACGCGAGCTGGAACCCGTTCCCCGCCTGCGAGACCCACGCGCCATACTCGTCCGGCAATCGCACGCGTCCGCCGCGCACCCAGGAGTCGCGCACCGTGGGCGCCGTGCCCGCGACGAACCACTCGCGCACGCCCGGGCACTCGCGCGTGGCGAGCAGGCCCGACACCCGACACACCGACTCCGGGACGAGCCCTTCGGTCTCCGGCGACGGCAGTGCGGCGGGCGCGTACCGCGCCGCGGTGACGATCGCCGCGCGATGCAGCAGCGGCCCCGCGCCGGTCACGCCGCTCACCCCTTCCATGGGACGGCCGCTCACGTCGCCGGCCCACACCGCGACGGTGAAGCCCCCGGTCACCGCGACCGCCCAGTTGTCGGTGAAGTGCCGGCTGGTGCCGGTCTTCACCGCCGCGGGGAACGGGAAGTCGAAGGGCGTGACGACGCCGAACCCGGGGACGCGCGCGGCCGGATCGGCGAGGACGTCGAGCACGAGCGTGGCGGCGGCACGCGAGACGATGCGACGACCGTCACCGGGCGCGGCGGTCTCGTCGAGCCGCCAGTGCCACCCGGCGTAGCGACCGCCGTTGGCGAGCGCACGATAGCCGTTCGCGACCTCCATCAACGTCACGTCGCCGTTGCCGAGCGCGAGCCCGAGACCGTAGTGATCGGCGGTGCGGCGGAGCGACGCGAAGCCGGCGAGGTGCAAGGTGTGCAGCAACGCGCCCGTCCCCACCTGCTGCGCGAGCAGCACCGCGGGCACGTTGTACGAACTCGCGAGCGCCTCGCGCGCGCGCACGGGACCGCGGAAGCGACGGTCGTAGTTGCGCGGCTCGTAGGGTCCGCTCACGGTGGAGAACTGCGTCGGCACGTCCGGCAGCACGGTCGCCGCGGTCACGCCGCGATCGAAGGCGAGCGCGTAGAGGAACGGCTTGAGCGCCGAGCCGGGCTGGCGCGCGGAGACGACCATGTCGGTCTGCCCGCTGCGCGGCTCCCAGAAGTCGGGCGACCCGACCCACGCGAGGACGCCGCCGGTCGCGTTGTCGAGCACGACGATCGCCGCCTGCCGCACGCCGCGGTCACCGAGCAGCGCGACGGCCTGGCGCGCCTCGGCCTCGAGCTCGGCTTGCAGTCCGGCATCGATGGTCGTGCGGAGCGTGACGTCGCCCGCGGACCGCTCGGCGTCGGCCCGCGCCTCCTGCAGCACCCGCGTGGTGAAGTGCGGCGCGAGGAACGGGTCGCGCGTGCGGCGCGTGAGCGCGGGTTCGTCGTCGGCGCGGCGGGCGACGTCGTCACGGATCGCCCCGGCGCGCACCATCCGCGCGAGCGCGACGCGCCGACGCGCCATCGCGCGGCGGGGCGACGTCACCGGGTTGTCGCGCGAGGGAGCGTGCGCGAGTCCGGCCAGCATCGCCGCTTCACCCACGCTCAGTTCATTCGCGTCGGCTCCCATATAGAACGCCGACGCCGCCGCGACGCCGGCGGTGTTCTGGCCGAGGTGCACGCGGTTGAGGTACTGCTCGAGGATCTCCTGTTTGGAGAGGTGCCGCTCGAGCCGGAGCGCCCACGCGGTCTCCGCGACCTTGCTGCGCCAGCCCCGCGCGCCGGGATCGAGGAGTCGCGCGAGCTGCATCGTGATGGTCGACGCGCCCGAGACGATGGTCCCCGCGCGCCAGTTGTCGCGCGCCGCGCGCCCCACCGCGCGCGGGTCCACGCCGTCATGGTCCCAGAACCGACGGTCCTCCACCGCGATGAAGGCGACGATCAGATCCGGATCGATCCGGTCGATCGGCATCCAGCGCCCGCGCGTGCCGTCCTCGGCGCGCGTGGAGCGCAGCAGCACGCCATGCCGGTCGAGGATCCGCACGCCGGGGTCCGGCGGCGGGTCGAGGAGTCCGGGCGGCAGCGGCCGCAGGACCCATGCGCCGAGCGCCACCGCGCCGACGGTCGCCGCCGCACCGGCAGCGACGACCGCCGCGCGCAGCGCGCGCAGGACCCGCACGACGCGAGGACTCACGGCGACCGGGGCGTGACGGTGAAGCTCCCGCCATCGCTCCGGCCGTTCACGCCGGGATCGTACATCTCCTCGGCGCGGGCCGGCGGACGGATGAACGTCCCCGGCGTCGTCGCGCGCGCGATGTAGCTGATGTCCCACGTCCCCTTCCAGAGCCACGACGCCGACCAGACGACGCGATCATCGCGGATCTCGCGGAAGTCCCACGGCGACCACCAGCCACCTTCCCAGCGGCCGTAGCCGAGCCCGCCCTCATCGTCGCCCTCTTCGCCACCCTCCGCGTCGGGATCGCGCGGCGCGGGCCGGCCGGCGGCCGGTCCTCCGCCCACCACGCTCGACGTGCGCAGGCTCAGGTCCACGGCCTCGAGTCCGGCGGGCAGCGCATCGTCCACCACGACGAAGCGCCGTTCCACCGGCACGGTGATGCGCAGGCGCACGCGCACGAGCTCGCCTTCGGCCACGGAGGTGACGGGCTTCGCATCGCCGTAGCGCTCGTACCACCGCTCGACGCGGATCCCCGCGTCCGCGGGGCGCACGGGCGGCTTGGAGGGCATCTCGGTGACCGTCACATGGAAGAACGACGGCAACGCCGCCGTCCCTTCGGCGCGGAGCGTGAGGCGCAGCGCGCGCGTCTCGTCGCGCACCGGACCGAGCAGCGAGGCGATGGCGAGCGTCGTGTCGCCGCGCGCGGTCACCGTGCGGAGCACCTGTCGCGTGCCGCTGCGCACGACGAGCGGACGTGGCGCGCTCGACGCGGCCTTCGCGTCGAACATCGCGATGGCGCGCACCGCGGCCGCCTGGTCCTGCGTGTTCTGCCAGTAGCGCCCGCGCGGCGTGACCGCGAGCCGCTCGACGAGCGGTCCGACGAGCGCATGCCCCGGATCCACCGCGAGCGTCGCGGTGAGCAACCGCGCGGTCTCGCGCGTGGAGGAATGGAAGTACCACTTGGTGGTGTCGGCCGGGAGCACCGCGGTGCGGCCATCGACGCGGACCTCCGCCCAGACGAGCGCCAGCAGGCTGCGCGCCTCGGTGGTCGCCCCGCGCCGCGCGAGCACCTCGGCGAGCCGGATGCGGTCCTCGCGCAGCATGAAGGGCGCGTTGCGCAGCAGTTCGTTCTCCGCCGGACGGTCCGCCTGCCCGGCGCGACTCAGGAAGTCCACGGCCGCGACCTGGTCGGCGAGCCGCGTCGAGCGGCGGTCGTACCACCACTGCAACGGCCCGCGATCCTTCGGCTCCTCGCGCAGCGCGCCGCGCACGTACTCGGAGAGGCGCGCGAGCGCCGCCGAATCGACGGGGACGCCGAGCTCCTTCGCCTCGATGATCACGTTCGCCGCGTACGCGGTGAGCCACGGCGTCGTCCAATCGCCCGAACTCCAGTAGCCGATGCCGCCGTCGGCGCGCTGCCTGCCGAGGAGCACGCCGATCCCGCGCGCGACCTCGCGTCGCGCGATCGCCGCCTCGGCCGGGGTCAGCGCGCCGCGCGCCTGCAACAGCGCGAGGAGCGGCGTGACGCGGCTCGAGATCTGCTCGGTGCATTCGTACTCGTAGACCCGCAACGAGGTGCGGATGCCGCGCACGAGGGTCATCGGCGTGTTGCCGAGGGTGATGGTCACGCGCGACCGGGCCGGATCGATGTCCGCCGGCAGGTCGAAGACCACCGAGGCGGTGTCGCGCAGCGTCCCGGAGACGACATGCCGCCGCTCGAACGCGTCGGGCTTCACGGGAATCGCCACGCGCACCGCATCCGACTCGCGCCCGGAGCGCACGTCGAAACGGAAGGCCGCGCTCTCGGCCGCCACGGCGGCAAAGCGGAAGCGTGCTTCGGCCCCGCGTCCTGCGGCGAGCGGGATGGTGCGCTCCGCCGCGCCGAGCAGACGCACCCCCGTGGACTGGGCCTTCACCGTCGCCTGCGTTGCCACGCCATCACGGCGATTCACGACCGTGCCGGCGGAGAGCGTGTCGCCGGGCCGCACGAACCGCGGCAGAGCCGGGCGCGCGACGACGGGGCGCGTCACGAGCATCGGCGTCTCACCCTTGCCGTAGCGATCGGCATCGGTGACAGCGACGGCCATCACGCGGAAGGTCGTGAGGTTGTCGGGGAGCTTCGCCTTCACCGTCGCGTTGCCCGCCGAGTCGGTGACGACCTCGCCGAGGTAGAAGGCGACCGTGCGGAAGGTCGAGCGCAGCACTTCCGATCCGTCGGCGCCACCGCCGCCGCCGGCCTCGCGTCGTCCCTTCTCGCCCTCGGCCACCTGCGGCGTGACCGCGACGAGATTGCTGGCGAGCCGCATGCCGAGGTCGCGCGGGCGGTACATCAGGTCGAGCGGGTCGGGCGTCTTGTAGCCGGTGAGCGCGAGCACGCCCTCATCCACCGCCCAGAGCGCCACCTCGGAGCGGGCGCCGGCGCCGCGCGCGTCGCGGACCGCGAGCCGCACCTGCGCCGTGTCGCCGGGGCGGTACTCGGGCTGCACGAGCGAGACGGCGACGCGCAGCCGCTTCACCTCGGGCGTGACGCGCAGCTGCGTGTAGCCCACGCGCATCGTCGGGCGGCCGGGATCGTCGAGCTTCCCCGGCGGCGCGCTGCGGCCGCGCACGACGACCACCGAGACAAAGGCGTTGGGCACGAACGCCTCGGTGATGGGGATCTTCACCATCTGCGAGCCGGAGGTGATGCGGAAGCGTCGCTGCTCGATCACCTGCTCGCGCTCCACCGTGAGCCACGCTTCGGCGTCGGTGAAGGGCGAGGCGATGAGCACCGAGGCCGTGTCGCCCACGTCGTAGCGATCGCGATCGGCGAAGAGGTCCATCTTGAACTGCGTCTCGTCGCCCCAGGCGACGAACCCCTGCCCGGTGACCCAGCGCGAGAACGAGGTCACCGCCTGGCGCCCGTCGCGATCGCTCGCGCGGAACTCCACCGTGTGCACGCCGCCCTGCCGCGGCACGAGCGTGCAGGTGGACGCCTCGGCGGCGCTGGTCACGGTGCAGGTCGCGACGGTGTCCACGACGTACTCGCCCACCATCGTCGCGATCCCGTCGCGCTCGCGGCGCACGCGATGCCAGTCGCGCCGGATGAGCCGGCCCACGATCCGCGCGCCGATCTCCGCCTCGCCATCCGGCCGCACCGCGCGGACCTGGATGCGCTGCGGCTCGGGCGCGCGCCAGAACCAGCTCTCGCCGTCGACCTTCGCCGCGACGTAGAAGCGCGCCGGGTGCACGAGGGTGCTCGTCACCGCGCCCACCACCTGTCGATTGACGTCGGTGACCGCCGCCGCGAGGATGAGCCGCGTGGTCACGCCGTCGTCGCGCGCCGGCACCGCGACGGGCACGGTGCGATCACCGCGGTCGTCGAGCGTATCGATCCCGCTCTGGACACTCCCGGCGTACGGCGACTCGCGCTCGTACCCCCAGGTGTTGTTGCCGATGCTCCAGCCGTCGAGCCCGGGGATGCGGACATCCCAGGGCCAGACGCGCTCCACGCGCGCTTCCCAGTTGAGCTGCGCCCGGGCCATCGGTGCGCCGAACAGGTAGCGCGCGGTCACGCCGAAGCGCACCTCGCGCCGGTCCGCGTCGCCCGCCGATCGCACCGTGGCATCGACGAGGAACTCGGGGGGCCGGTACTCGCCCACGCGATAGCTCGTGCTCGCGATCTCGCGCCAGGCGCCGCGCCGCTTCAGCATCACGCGCACGCGGTGCGTCCCGACCGGCGCGGTCGTCGGCAGGTCCACGCGATGCTGCGTGGTGCCGAACTCGGAGAGGGCGACGGTGCGGGTGAAGGTGTCGTTCCCTTCGCGATCGCTCAGCACCCAGCGCACCGAATCGGCGCGCACCGGGCGACGCAGCGCGCCGAGCGGTCCGGTGCGCACGACCGCCTTGAGGTTCACCTGCTCGCCGGGACGATAGATGCCGCGATCCGCCCAGAGGGCGCCGGCGATGGGGAAACGCTCGCCGCCCCACGCCGAGTTCACGCCGAAGGTCCACGCGCTCAGGTCGGGGTCGTAGCGATTGACCGCGACGAGCGCGCGATCGGTGCCGCTGCGCACCTCGATGTAGGCGCCGTCGCCTTCATCGCCGCCGTACTCCCCGTCCCCTTCGCCGTCCGCGGCGTCCGGTGCGGCGAGCGGCTCCGTGAAGTCAATGAGTCGCGCGAGTCCCTCCGCGTCGCTGCGCGCGCGCGCGAGCACGGTGCCGCCGGCATCGTGCACGATCACCTCGGCCCCCGCGCGCGGCTTGCCGTCGCTCACGCCGGTCACCCACACCACGCCTTCCTGCACGCCGAGCCGCGCGGTCACGCCGATGTCCGTCACCTGCACGAGGGAGATCGTCGCGTTCGCGATGCCGTTCCCCGCGCCGAGTCCTGTGCCGCCGACCTTCACGGCGAAGAGCGTCGGCGCGTCGCCGCGCGAGGCATCGACCACCGGCATCGGCAATCCGGTGAGCGACCCGCGATCACGCCCGGCGCGCGTGGGGATGCGCTGCACCGTCGCGCGCGATGCGACCGAGTCCCACAGCTCGCCGTAGCCCCAGGCATAGCGCGCGAGCCACTGCTGCTCGCGCGCGCGCGGGATGGGCGCGATCATCGCGACGAGCGTGTCGGCGTTGGCGTGCTCGACCGGGAGCGTCCGGAAGCCCACGCGCTCCACCGTCTGCTTGCCGTAGGGATAGGAGACGTAGGCTTCGTAGCCGGTCGTCTTGAACGCGCCGGCAGGATTCCCCGAGATGCGCTGGCCGTATACGTCGCGCAGCGCGGTGTCCACCACCACCGCGTAGCCGGTGCGCGGGAGGAGCGGTGCCTCGAGCACCCAGGTGGCCGAGACGGCGTTGGTGTCGCGCAGCGTGAAGGGTTGCGCCGGGATGAGCCGCACATGCTTCGCGACCTGTTGCCCCGTGACGGGCGTGGAGAAGGCGATGCGCGCCGGACCGCGCGCGCAGCTCGCGGTATGGAACGCGCCGCAGGCTGTCTCGGCGATGCGCAACGGACCGTACGAGCGGAATCCCCAGCGCACGAGCGTGACCGGCGCGATGGCGGAGAGCTCCTGCGGGACCACGAGCTCGCCCGCGCACCCGCGCGGGATGGGCGTGCGCGGGAAGAGCGAGACGACACGGCGCAGCGAATCGAGCGAACGCTCCCGTTCCCACCCGCCGGCGTTCTGCAGGTCCCACGGATCGCGGTCGTTGAGGCGGCGCTGTTCCGCCGCGCGCAGCGGGACGATGCGCGGCGTGCACGTCGAGGCCATCTCGACGAACGCCACCTCGCTCAACCGCGCGAGATCGAGCGAGTCGGTGGCGACGACCTCGAACCGCTGCGCGGGCGTCACTTGGTCGGTCGTGTTGGACGGGCCCACCGGTGTGCCGGCGAGCAGGCGCGGACCACGCACGCGGAAGGCGAAGCGATGCGGCTCCTCGAGTCGCGTGCCATCCACCGCCTCGAAGTCGTTCGGCACCGTGACCACCACGCGCAGGTCGGCGGGGAGCGGCCGCGATGGCACGAAGCGCACCGTCACCGGATCGCGCCACTCGTAGCGCCCGGCGATCGCCGGCACGATCTGCATCACCTTCGCCGGATCCACCCCGCGCTCGAGCGACCCCACGACCGGTCGATCGAAGCTCACCGCGATCTCCGTGACGGGATCGGACACACCGACGGGCGTGGAGCGGATCACGCGCAACGGCGCGTGCGTGGCGAAGACGGCGAGGGCGCCAGCGACGGCGACGGGGATCAGGCGGAGAGGATGCATCCTCTACGATGTGATGCCGCACCGACAGCGTCCATGGGGGCGCGGCGCCGGTGCGCCGGCGCTACGGTCGCGGCGACACCGGCCGCGCCCGGAGGGTCTCGATCTCGGCGAGGATCTCGGCCAGCGTCGCCTCCACCACCACCCGGCCCTTCTCCCGCGTGGCCAGGGTCGCGTCCCCCCAGACGCCGCTCGGCGAGTAGGTCTTGGCGGTCCTGGGCACCCGGGAGAGGCCCCCGACCCCCTGGGGCGAATCGTCCCGGACGGCCTTCGACATGTCCACCCGGTCCGGGTACATGTAGAGCATCATCGAGGTCTCCATCTCGTCGGCGTGGGTGCCGCGCACCTGCTGTCGCACCCGCGCCTCGGCCGCGCTCCCCGCCTTGAGCACGTCGGTGAAGCCGAATCGGATGCCCTCGGCCTCCAGGATCTCCGCCGCCGCGGTGAGGGGCCGGAGCGTCGAGACCCCGGTATTGAGCACGTAGAAGCGGCGCGGCCCGTACGCCGCGAGGCTCCGCACGATGTCCACGATGAGGTCGCGCGCCGTCTCGAACCGCAGGTGCGTCGAGCCGGGGTACTCCACGAACGACGGATAGAAGTGGTAGTTGACCGTCGGGGCCATGATCACGTTCGAGGCCGCGAGCACGCGGTCGCGATACCAGGTCGCCAGCCGAAAGTCGTTGTCCAGCCGCAGGTGCGGCCCGTGCTCCTTTGCCTCGGCGCCGAGCGGGATGACGACGAGCGCCTCGGGCGTGAGCACCCGTTCAGCTTCCGGCCAGGTGAGGTCGGCGAGGACGATGCCCTTGGGTCCGGCAGGGCCGGGGCCTGGCGCCTGCGCCGCGCCGAGCGTCGCGACGCTGATGAGAACGAGGACCGACCCGAGCATCCGCCGTGACGCGTGCATCCGGCTCTCCATATGGAAGGATGCCCGAACTTACGGTTTGACCGCGCTCCTCGCCTGTACGCATCTTTGGCCATGGCCCGCCTGCACGTCCTCGACCTCGACCCGCAGACGACCCGCCTCTGGGCCATCGGGCGTCACGGCGGGATGATCGGGCTCGTCGCGCTCCTCGCGACCCTCGTGCTCGCGCCCGATCCGGCGCTCCGCACGCTCTGGAACATCGCCGTGCCCCTCCTCCCCGCGACCTTCTTCCTCACGCCGGCGCTCTGGCGCGGGGTCTGCCCGCTCTCGACGCTCAATGCGCTCGGGAACCGCGTCGGCCGGCCCCGCGACATGACCGACCGCGAGACGGCGGTGATCGGCGCGCTCGGGCTCGTGCTCTTCCATGTCATCGTCCCCGCGCGTCATCTCGGCCTGAACACCGACGGCCCGCTGCTCGCCGGCGCGCTCCTCGCCATCGGGGCGCTCGCGTTGGCGATGGGCGCGGTCTATTCGTCGCGCAGCGCCTTCTGCAACGCCCTCTGCCCGGTCCTGCCGGTGGAGCGGCTGTACGGGCAGGCGCCGGTGCTCGGCCTCGAGCGCGGCCGGTGCGGGGCGTGCACCGTCTGCACCCCGCGCGGCTGCATCGACCTCGCCGATCGCAAGGCGATGCGCCAGCTCCTCGGCGCCCCGCGCCATGGCCGCACCTGGCTCTCCACGCCGTTCGGGATCTTCGCCGCGGCGCTCCCGGGGTTCATCATCGCGTACTACGCGACCCCCGACCTCGGGTTCGGCAGCGCGGTCCGCGTCTATGCGACCACGCTCGGCGCCTCGCTCGCGAGCTACGCGCTGGTGAGCGCGCTGGTGATCGGCACGGCGGCGCGACCGATGCGGGCCATCGCGTGGTGCGCCGCCCTGAGCGGCGCGCTCTACTATTGGTATACGGCGGTGGTCATCACCCGGAACCTCGCGCTGCCGCCGATGACCGTCCCGGTCATCCGGACCGTGGCGCTGCTGGGCATCGCCGCCTGGACCTGGCGGACGCTGCGGCAGGACGCCACGCCCGCCTGATCGTCCGCTCTCGCGAGCGGGCCGCAGTCGATACTTTTCAGGACGGGGCGGCGGGCCGGTTCGTCCGCTCCGTCCCACGCACTCCCCCCGACCATGTCCATCGGCCGTTCGATCCTCCTCGCCGCGGCACAGAGCCAGGCCCTGAACGATTTCGCCCTGAAGAGCCGCGTGGTGAAGCGCGCCACCAAGGCGTTCATGCCCGGCGAGCGTCCGGAAGACGCCCTCGACGCCGGCGCCGCCCTCATCAAGGACGGGCGCACCCTCCTCTACACGAAGCTCGGCGAGGCGATCACGACCCTCGCCGAAGCCGATGCGGTCCGCGACCACTACCTGTGGTTCTTCGACCAGCTCGCCGCGCGCAAGCTGCCGGCGCATGTGAGCATCAAGCCCACGCAGCTGGGCCTCGACCAGTCCGAGGCGAAGTGCCTCGAGCACTGCCTCGCGCTCGCTGCGAAGGCCGAGTCGGTGGGATCGGCGCTCTGGATCGACATGGAGGACAATACCTATGTCGATCGGACGCTCGCGCTGTACGAGGCCGTGAAGCGGAAGCACCCGTCGAGCGGGCTCGCGCTCCAGGCGTACCTGTTCCGCACCCCGAAGGACCTCGAGCGCCTGCGCCCGCTCAAGCCGGTGATCCGTCTCGTGAAGGGCGCGTACGCCGAGCCGGCGACGGTCGCCTTCCCCAAGAAGTCCGACACCGACGCGGCCTACGAGGCGATCTCGCGCACCATGCTCGACTGGGCGAAGACGGGCGAGTGCACGCCGATCCTCGGCACGCACGACATCCCGCTCCTCGGCCGCCTCGCCGCGTATGCGGACGGCATCGGTCTCGCCAAGGGCAAGTACGAGATCCACATGCTCTACGGCATCCGCGAGAAGGAGCAGGCGCGCTTCCGTCGCGAGGGGCACGCGGTCGCGACGCTCATCAGCTACGGCAACGCCTGGTTCCGCTGGTACATGCGCCGCCTCGCCGAGCGGCCGGCGAACGTGCTGTTCGTCGCGAAGTCGTTCTTCGGCTGACCTGATGGACGCCCGGCTCGAACGACTCCACGCGCTGCGCGGGACGTTCGGGCCGGCGAGCGCGCGCGAGCGCGGCGCACTGCTGCGCGCGCTCGCCCGGACACGATGGACGCGCGCCGACGCGCTCGCTGCCTGGCACGACGAGCTCCTCTTCGTCGCCGCCTTCCCTGACACCGCGACGAACCTCCGCCTCGCCCGCGCCGCGCTCGCGCGGATCGCGACGCGCGTACGGGCGCTCCCCGCGCGACAGCGCGACGCGCTGGCCGACTCGGGGATCGCCGGCACGGTGACGAGTCACACGTTCATGTATGGTGCCGCACGCTGGCTCGCGGCACACGACGAGGATGTCGCCTTCGCCTGGGAGCGTCCGGCGGACGCCGAGGCGATCGATCCGCTGCTGCGCGCGCAGCTGACGCCGGTCGAACAGGACCGCTTCGATTCGACCGAGGTCTCCACGCTCGACTGGCTCGCCGAGGCGTCGGGCGTGCGCGGCCCGGAGGCACCGGGGGCGGGGCGCGCGATGGCACGCTGGCTCCTGCGCGACCCCGGGGCCGGTGATGCCGCGCTGCTCCGCACGCTGTACGACGACGCCGCCCCGCCGCTCCGCTGGAGCATCGGCGACTCGCCGCGGTCGAGCTCGCGCGGCCATCTCGACGTGCGTCCGGTGCTCCGCCACGGGTTCCGCGCGCTGCCGCGGGATCCCGTCGCGCTCATCGCGACGCCGCTGCCGGGGATCCGTCGCGCGCACGGCGCGGAAGCGGCGCGTTGGCACGACGCCGCGCTCGCCGCGCTCCTCTCGCGCACGCGCGAGGTCTTCCCCACCATCTACGCGAACCACGCCGAGATCATCCTCGCGCCGCTCGGCGAGGGCGTCACGCTCTGCCTCCTCGGCGCCGCGCGCGAGGACCGCTCGGCGCTCGAAGCCAACTACGGCTACGTCATGTTCTCCAACGGCGTGCCCATCGGCTACGGCGGGGTCACGCCGTTCGGCGCGCAGGCCAACACGGGAGCGAACGTCTTCGAGAGCTTCCGGCGGAGCGAGGCGCCGTTCCTGTTCGCGCAGGCGCTGCGCGCGTTCCGCACCCTCTTCGGCGTGACACGGTTCGTCGTGAACCCGTACCAGTTCGGCGCAGGGAATGACGAGGCGATCGCGTCCGGCGCGTACTGGTTCTACGACCGGCTGGGCTTCCGGCCGCAGTCCCCGCGGCTCGCGACGCTCGCGGCGCGCGAACGGACGGCGATCGCCGCGGACCGGACGCACCGCTCGAGCGTGCGGACGCTGCGCGCGCTCGCGAGCGACGACGTGATCCTCACGCTGCCAGACGCGACGGGCGATGGTCCGCTCCCCGAGCGCCTGCTGATCGACGCCGGACGGCTCGCCACGCACGCGCTGTCGGGTGTGACCGCGGGCGAGCGCGCCGGTTGGCTCGAGAATGAGGCGCGCGCGCTGAAGTCGCGATGCGGCGGGGGCGCGGCGCCCCTCACGCGCGCGGAGCGGCTCGGCGCGATGCACCTCGTGCCGTTGCTCCTCGCGCTCGCGCCGCGCATCGCGCGGTGGTCATCGTCGGATCGTGCCGCGCTGTGGGCACTCGTGGCATTGAAGGGCGGCGCGCAGGAACGCGACTTCGCGCGCGCCGCGGCGCGCCTGCCCCTGCTCTGGGACGCGCTCGCGCGCGCCGTGCGCGCGGCGCGCTAGGAGCGGAGGACGCCCGCCGGCCAGGGCTGTTCGGCCGCGATGGGGATCGTCACGCGAACGAAGCAGCCATGGGCGGCGTTGCGGCCCAGCGTGAGCGAGCCGCCCAGCGCCTGCGACGCGAGCGCGGTGAAGGCGAGACTCAATCCGGAGTCGCTCGCGGCAGCGCTCGCATCGGTCCAGTCGAGCGGCGTGTCGTAGCGCGCGTAGAGCGCCGGCTCGAAGTCCACGCCGGCGTCGGCGACCGTCACCGCGAGCATCGCGGGCCCTTCCGCCTCGAGCCGCACGACGATCGCGCTCTCGCGCGGGGCGCGCCGGATCGCGTTGGCGAGCAGGTTGTCCACGATGCGGCGCAGGAGCCGATGATCGAGGCGCACGCGCAGCGCGTCGCTCGGGAGATGCATCGCCAACTGGAGGTTGCGCGACTTGGCGATGAGCGCCTGCGCTGCGACGGCTTGCTCGATGGCCTCGGCGGGATCGTCCAGCTCCGACGACGTGACGAGCCCGCCGCGCTCGAGCTCGCTGAAGCGCGAGAGCGTGTCGATCATGCTCTCCATCCGCTCCGCCGCCGCGCCGATCAGGTCCACACGCCGGCGCTGCACCGACGGGAGCTCCTCGGTCCGCAGCAGGTCGGTGGCGAGCATCATCGTGGCGAGCGGATTCCCGAGGTCGTGCACCGTGAGGCGACGCATCGTCTCGGAGGCCGAGAGCGCCGTGTGATACCGATCGGTCCGCTCGCGTTCGCCGCGGATCTCGCGAGCCACTCCCACCATGTCATTCAGCACGTTGCCTCCGAGGTGATGCGTTCAGCTCCACTGTCTGAGACCTAAGCAATGGCGGTCCGCCCGGTGGCGCCACTCACCCGCCACAGAGTGACATCAAGTCCTAATGTGGGCGTGAGCGAAGCTTCATCCGGCCGTCATGGTGGCGAAGGGTGGCGATGCTAGCGTGCTCCTCGAGAGGCACGACGGACCTCCCGTCGCGCGCCCAGACCCTCGGAGGAACCATGCTGAGACAGTTGCTCGAATCGCGGCCGCAGCGGACCCGCACGCGCTCGGCGGCCATCCTGTCCCTCGTCGTGCACGCGACGATCGTCGGGTCGGCGGTGGCGGGCACCGCCACCATGGTCCAGCCGTCCCCCGACGCGACCATCATCGAGGACATCATCTTCGTGCCGCCGCGTCCGGAGCCCGCGAAGCCGAGCGCGCCGCGGCGTCCGACGCCGCCGGTCGCGCCCGATGCTCCGCAGGTCCCCGGCCCGGTGGTCGTCGCGCCGGTGGAGGTGCCTGACGGCGTCGTGCCGCAGGACCCCGCCACGCCGACCACGGGCGAGCCGGTCTTCCAGGTGCCGAGCCTCGGCGGTGACGGCGGCACCGACTCCACCGCGTTCGATGGGACGGTCGGTACCGGGAACGAGCCGTACTTCGCCGACGAGGTCGAGAAGGCCGCGCGTCCGCTGGGCCGCCAGCGCGAGCCGCGCTACCCCGACCTGCTGCGCACGCAGCGCGTGGAGGGGCAGGTGATCGTGGCCTACGTGGTGGACTCGCTCGGCCGCGTCGAGCCCGCGTCGGTCCGCGTGGTGGAGTCGGCGCATGCGCTCTTCGAGCCGGCCGTGCGACAGGCGGTGTTGGCGACGCGGTTCCGGCCGGCCGAGTGGCGGGGGCGGAAGGTGCGGCAGCTCGTGCAGCAGTCCTTCGTGTTCACGCTCATGCGGTGAGGTGCGGGTCGGTGGGTGGGATGTGGCGCGTGGCCGGATGGGCTACATTCGGCGCATGACCACTCCCACCCACCAGTACAAGCGCTGGAGCGAGGTCCCGCTCGAGACGGTCACCGACCAGATCTCGCGGAAGCTCGTCACCGGCCAGGGCATGATGCTCGCGCAGGTGTTCCTGAAGAAGGGGGCGATCGTGCCCAAGCACCAGCACCACAACGAGCAGTTCACGTACATCCTCGAGGGCGGTCTCCGCTTCTACATGGGCGATGACGGCGCCGAGGTGATCGACGTGATGGCGGGCGAGGTGCTGCACATCCCGTCCAACGTGTGGCACAAGGCGGAGGCGCTCGAGGACACGCTCGACGTGGACATCTTCAACCCGCCCCGCGAGGACTGGCTGAACCACACCGACAACTACTTCCACAAGAAGTAGCGATGGATCTCGGACTCCGCGGCCGCGTCGCCTTCGTCGCGGCCGCCTCGCAGGGACTCGGGCGCGCGATCGCCGAGGAGCTCGCGCGCGAGGGTGCGCGCGTGGCCGTCTGCGCGCGCACCGAGCGCATCCATGAGGTCGCCGCGGCGATCGCGGCGGCGCATGGGGTGGAGACGTTCGCCACCGTCGCCGACGTCTCGGTCCCCGCGGACGTGACGCGCGCGGTGGGCGAGGTGCTCGCGCGCTTCGGGCGGATCGACGTGCTGGTCACCAACGCGGGCGGCCCGCCGCCGGGTCCGTTCGAGTCGCACGCGCCCGAGGCGTGGGCGAAGGCCGTCGCACTCAACCTCGACAGCGTCGTCAATCTCGTGCGCGGCGTGCTCCCGGGGATGAAGGAACGGCAGTGGGGCCGCATCCTCAACGTCACGTCGATCGCGGTGAAGCAGCCGGTGGATGGGCTGATCCTCTCCAACAGCGTCCGCGCCGCGGTCACGGGCTTCGCGCGCACGCTGGCGAACGAGGTCGCGCCCTTCGGCGTGACGGTGAACAACCTGCTGCCGGGTTACACGCGCACCGAGCGGCTCGATGGGCTCGCCGAGCACAACGCGAAGGCGAAGGGGATCACCCGCGCGCAGGCGTTCGACGCGTGGGAGCAGCAGATCCCGATGGGGCGCGTGGGCGAGCCGGCGGAGTTCGCGGCGCTCGCGGCCTTCCTCGCGTCGGAACGGGCCAGCTACATCACCGCGCAGAGCATCGCGGTGGACGGAGGATGGATTCGCGCGCTGCTCTAGCGGCGCGCGGAGATCACGTTCCGGCGTAGCAGCGGAGCGAGACCGGCTCGGGGAGTTCGGTCCAGTCCTCGAGCGTGAGCCGGAACCGCGCCACCCGCTGCGGCGCGATGCGCACCAGACGCTTGTACCCGATGGTCGTGCCGCGCGCGACCTCGCGCCACCCGTCGCCGTCGTGCGCGTCGAGCCGGTACAGCGCGACGCGCTGTCCGTCGGCGACCGGTTCGGCGAGCTCCACCACGCCGACGGTCGCCGGTGCGCGCAGGACGTGCTCCTGCATGCGCATCCGCAGCGCCTCCTGGCGCGTCGTCACGCGCGCACCAGCCGCGAGATCCCGCGCGAAGAGCGCATCGAGTCGCGTGCGCATCCCGCGCAGCGCCGCGACATCGGCGTCCGCGAGCAGCCCGCGCCGGTCGGGCGGGACGTTGAGCAACAACTTCGAGTTGCGGCCCACCGACGAGAAGTAGAGCTCCACCAGGTTCTCCGGCGTCCGCACCCTCGCGTCCTCGGCCGGATGGTAGAACCAGCCGGGACGGATGGAGACATCGGTCTCGCCCGGGCGCCACACCGCGCCTTCACGGTCTCCCGACGTGAGCGAGCGCATCACGTCATCGCCGGAGACCCCGGGACGCGTGACGATGCGCGGATCGACCGTCGACCAGTTGGTCGTGCCGGCGACACCGGACTCGTTGCCGATCCAGCGGACGTCCGGCCCCGCGTCGGAGAACATCACCGCCTGCGGCTGCAACTCGCGCACGAGCGCCCAGGTGCGCGGCCAGTCGTACTCCTGCCGCTTCCCGTTGGGCCCTTCGCCGTTCGCGCCGTCGAACCAGACCTCGTCGATGCGGCCGTACTGCGTGAGCAACTCGGTGAGCTGCGCGTAGTAGACCGCGTTGTAGCGCGGCGTGTCGCCGTAGGTGGGGTGGTTGCGATCCCAAGGCGAGAGATAGAGCCCCGCGCGCAGCCCCTCCGCGCGGCAGGCGTCGACGAACTCGCGCACCACATCGCCCTGGCCGCCACGCCACGGGCTCGACGCGACCGAATGCGCGGTGGTCTTGGTGGGCCAGAGGCAGAAGCCGTCATGATGCTTCGCGGTGAGGATCATCATCCGGAAGCCGGCGGCCTTGGCGGTGCGCGCCCACTGCCGCGCGTCGAGCGCGCTCGGCGCGAAGATCCGCGGGTCCTCGGTGC
This sequence comes from Gemmatimonadota bacterium, assembly GCA_016714015.1. Classification (NCBI taxonomy): domain Bacteria; kingdom Pseudomonadati; phylum Gemmatimonadota; species Gemmatimonadota bacterium. Next base: position 396,482 of record JADJNZ010000005.1, on the reverse strand, counting down.
CATCGCCCCACTCGCGGTCGGTGAAGGTGTTCACACCGAAGTGCAGGAAGAACGCGAGCTCGTCGCGCTGCCACTGCAGCTGGCTCGCGGTGGGCCGTGGCCGCGGGGACTGCGCGAGCCCGGTCGCGGCCGGACGTGGCGCGGTCGCGCGCGCGGCGCGCGGCAGGCCCAGCGCGGCGGCAGCGAGCGTGGACTTCAGCAGATCGCGACGATCGATGCTCATGGCAGCGTGAACTCCCCTCGGAGACGGATGTCCTTCGATGATGCACCGACCATGACGCGGAAGAGGCCGGGTTCGACCATCCAGCGCATCGACTCGTCGAGCAGGCGCAGGTGCTCGGCGGTGAGGACGAACTCCACCTCCTGCGTCGCATCGGGCTCGAGCGTGACCCGCGTGAATCCCTTCAGCGCGATCAGCGGCTGCGAGACGCTCGTGAGCACGTCGCGCAGGTAGAGCTGCACGACCTCGCTGCCGGCACGGTATCCCACGTTGCGGATGCGCGCCCGCACGCGGACACGCGCCGAATCGCCGGTGCCGGTCGCGTCGATGCGCAGGTCCTCGTACGCGAAGCGCGTGTACGTGAGTCCATGCCCGAACGGGAAGAGCGGCTGCCCGGTCAGGTCGAGATAGTCATCGCCGCGGCCCGTCGGCTTGTGGTCGTACGTGAGCGGCAGCTGGCCTTCCTCCATCGGGAAGGTGATCGGCAGGCGTCCCGACGGATCGGCGTCGCCGAAGAGCACGCTCGCGACGGCCGGTCCGCCCTGCTCGCCCGGGTACCAGGCCATGAGCACCGCTCCCACCTCCTCGAGCCAGGGCGACATCGTGACCGCGCTCCCGCCGATGATCACGACCGTCGTCGGGACGCCGGTCGCCGCGACGGCGCGGATGAGCGCCTCCTGGTGACCGGGCAGCGCGAGGCGCGCACGATCGCGGAACTCACCCTCCTCGATGCCGGCGACGATCACCGCCACATCGCTCGTGCGCGCGATCGCGACCGCCTCGGCGATCCGCGCCGCATGGTCCTGCGGTACGCCCGCGTCCCAGACGAGCTTCACGCGCGCATTGCCAGTGCTCTCGAAGTAATCGAGCCGGATGGCGTGCCGGCTACCGGGTGCGAGCGTGATGGGCACGAGCCGCGCGCCGAAGGAGCGCTTCTCCCAGGCATCGATCACCAGGTGGCCATCGATCCAGAGGCGGTAGCCGTCGTTGCCCTCCACGCCGATCCGCGTGAGCCCGCTCGCGGGCGCGATGAGGGTGCCGGTCCAGCGCACCGAGTACCAATCATATGGTATGCCCTGTCCGGGCGAACTGAGCGTCCACCCGAAGTCGACGCGCTCGTCGGTGCGGGTGATGCGCGGCGCGCCGGTGAAGGCGTTGTCGGCCCAGTACTCGCCTTGGAGCCCACGCCGCGTGGTGGTGCCATCCTGCCACTCGAGATTCGCGGACGGCACTACCATATGAGTGGGAGCGAGTCTCGTCGCGCCGCGGGCGAAGCGCACCGCGGTCTCCCGCCCGGCCCGTTCGCGGATCGCATCGAGCACCGAGACCGGCGCGATGCCGGTCCCGGAGTAGCCGCCGAAGCGCACGGTGTCGGCGTCGGACCCGATCACCGCGATCCGGCGGATGCCCTGCTCTATGGGGAGCGTGCGCGGCGTCCGCATGTCGACCGTGGCGGGCACGCCGCCGCTGCGTGCTGCGGGACCTTGCCCCGCGAGCGGCGCGTTCCGCAGGAGCACGAGCGACGCCAGCGCCGCCTCACGCGCGATGGTCCGATGCTCGGCGCTGTTGGCCCAGTACGCCGCCGACTCGGGGTGGATGCGCGCGTCGTCGAAGAGCCCGAGGGCGATCTTCTGCCGCAACACGCGCAGCACCGACGCGTCGAGCAGGCTGTCCGGGACCACGCCGTTGGTGATGGCACGGAGATACGGACGATGCTCGGGATACGACGACTGGAAGATCACGTCGAGGCCGGAGCGGAAGGCGTGCGCCGTGGCGGTCGCGGTGGACGCCTCGGTGCGCGCGAGGACCGTCGCCCCCGCCGTCGCCGCCGCGTCGGAGATGATGAACCCCGGGAATCCCCACGCGCCCTTGAGCACGTCGGTCATGAGCATGCGACTCTGGGTCGCCGGTGACCCATCGACCGTGTTGTACGCCGTCATCACGGACCGCGCGCCCGCCTGCTGCACGAGCGACCGGAAGGGCGGGAAGAGCCGTTCTTCGAGGGCGCGCGGACTCGCCTCGATGGGATACGAGTCGCGCCCGCCCTCGCCGACGTTCGCGATGAAGTGCTTGGGCGTGGTGATGATCCCCATCGTCTCGAACGCGCGCACATGCTGGCGCCCCATCACGCCGGTGAGGTGCACATCCTCGCCGAAGGTCTCCTCCGTCCGCCCCCAGCGCACGTCGGTCGCGAGGTTCACCACCGGCGAGAGCACCATGCGTATGCCGCGGCTCCGCGTCTCGCGCGCGGCGGCATCGTGCACGCGCCGCACGAGCGCCGAGTCGAACGTGGCGGCGAGGCCGATCGCCTGCGGGAAGACCGTGGCGCCTTCACGCATCAGCCCGTGCAGGGCCTCGTCGAACGGGATGATGGGGATCCGGAGGCGCGACCGTTCACGGAACCAGCGCTGGATGGAGTCGACGCGTGCGGCATGCGCGCGCGCCGCGTCCCGCGCCGGGATGCCCGGCCGCGCACCGATCTGCAGCCCGAAGATCCCGCGCGAATAGTCGTACGACGCCGAGTCGAGGTCGCCGGGGATCATGAAGAGCTGCCAGAACTTCTCCTCGCGCGACATCTCGGCGAGGAGGGCGCGGGCATCGCGACCCTGCGCCGCGAGAGGGGCGCCGGCGGCGAAGAGGACCAGGAAGAGGGCGCGGATCGTGGCAGGACGCATCGCGGGAATCTGCCCGCTGGGGGCACACCTTGCCACACCGGGGGTAGGAGGCGAGCGTATTGGTCGCCATCCACCCTTCGGAGGTATCGTGCGTCTCCCCGCTCTCATCTTCACCGCGGCACTCATGGCATCCGCCGCGGCGCCGCTCCAGGCCCAGGACGCCGATCGCTCCGTCGCCAACGGCGGCATCCGCGTCGCCGGCTGGCAGGGTCGCGTCGACCGCCGCCCCACCTCGCAGGGCAAGACCATCAATGACTCCCGCTTCGCCTCCGAGAACGGCGCCTTCCGCATCTCGGTCGGCCCGGCCGGCAACTTCTGGAACCCGGCCAACACCGCGCGCGGCGACTACGACGTGATGGCGACGTTCAAGGAGCACAAGATGGCCGCGAGCCATCCGCACTCGTACGGCATCTTCATCGGCGGCGCGGACCTCACGTCGGAGACCGAGACGCTCATGTACTGCATCGTGTACGGCAACGGCACGTACGCGATCAAGACCTTCCACGGTGCGAAGGTGACGGAGCTCGTGAAGCCGACGGCGCATGACGCGATCCACAAGGCCGATGCGAATGGCGAGTCGACCAACTCCGTCGGCTGGCGTGTGCGCGGGGGCCAGGCCTCCTGCCTGGTGAACGGACAGGTCGTGAAGACCCTCGAGCGCGCCGAGTTCGTGGCGGCGGACCGGTTGACGTCGACGGACGGCGTGTACGGGATCCGGGTGAGCCACAACCTCGAGCTGACCGTGTCGGGCTTGATGAAGCACTGAGATCGGCGGCGCTGCGGTTCGGGCGATTCCGTTCCGCATGACCAGCACGACCGGCACGACGACAGGGGCACAGGGAACACGGGGGCACATCTCCCTGAGCTCCCTGTGCCCCTGTGGTTCCAGCCGACGCCGTCGCCGCGTCCGTCGTGGTCGGCCACTCACGCCTTGCCCAACCCGGCTCCAAGTATTACCGTATCGGAGTATAGAGGATTGAACCCGCCCCGCTCTCCCCCCCGAACGAGCAGGAGCTCCTGTGCGCGCCCGTCTCCTCATTGTCCTCGCGGCCGTCACCACCGCCGCCTGCGGCCCCAAGGCCGCCGAGACCCCCGTCGTCGCCGACGCCAAGGCCGTCACCTTCGTGGAGTCCGCCTGGACACCGCTCCGCGAGGCCGACATCCCCAACGATTCCATGGGGGCCTCCATCAAGCGCGGGCTCTACCTGCTCCGCTTCAGCCCGGAGAGCCTGCCCGCCTACGCCACCGGCAGCCTCCGCTGCACGAGCTGCCACCAGGATGACGGCCTCAAGCTCACGGCGGCGCCGCTCACCGGCTCGCATGCGCGCTTCCCCAAGTACATGCCGCGCTCCGGTGCCGTCATCGCGCTCGCCGATCGCGTGAACTACTGCTTCACGCGCTCGCTCGCCGGCAATGCGCTCCCGGTCGAGAGCCGCGAGATGACCGACATCCTCGCGTACCTCGCGTTCATCTCGAAGGACATCCCGGTGGGCACCAAGATCGCCGGCGCCGACGGCCTCATCTCCGAACCCGACACGCTCGCCGGCGACGCGGCCCGCGGTGCGGCGCTCTACACCAGCAAGACCTGCATCACCTGCCACGGCGCGACGGGGGCCGGCAACGGTCCCATCCCCGCGCTCTGGGGCCCCGGCTCCTACTCGGTGGGCGCCTCCATGACGCGCCTCGAGCGTGCCGCGAGCTTCATCCGGCACAACATGCCGCAGACGGCGCCGGGGACGCTCACCGCGCAGGAAGCCTTCGACCTCTCGGCCTACATCAATTCGCAGCCGCGCCCCGACTCGCCCGGGAAGGAAGGCGACTGGCCGATGGGCGGCGCCCCCGCGGACGTCCCGTACGACACGAAGGGCCACAAGGCGTTCAATCCGCCGCCGCTCCTCCCGCGCGCGAATCCGCGGGGTGCACTCGTCCCGAATCCGCCTGTCGTCGGCCGCTCGAATCGGTAGGTTCTCCCGATGACCGACTCCCTCCCCCCAGAGGACGCGCGCACCGCGCCCCTCCCGCTCACGCGCCGCGACCTGCTCGCCGGTGCCGTGGGCACGCTCGGCGGCGCCGTGCTCGCCGGACTCCCGCTCACGCTCGACGCACAGGGCGCCACCGAGGCCGCGGCGCGCCCCGTGGTCCCCGCGGACGCGACCAAGCTGCAGGGTGGCGCAACGACGCCGCTCGGCGCACGCAGCGCCTTCGAGACGCCCACGCGCGCCCCGTACGGCGAGACCACGGGCTCCTCGCTCACGCCGTTGCAGGACCTCGCCGGCTCCATCACACCGAGCGACCTGCATTTCGAGCGGCATCACGCCGGGATCCCCGCCCTCGATCCGGCGCGGCACACGCTCACCATCCACGGACTCGTCGACAAGGCGCTGACCTTCACGCTCGACGACCTCAAGCGGTTCCCGCAGGTCGTGCGCCCCTACTTCATCGAGTGCTCGGGCAACGGCCGCGCATCGTTCCGCGATCCCAAGCCCGAGATGACCGCGCAGAAGGTCGCCGGCATGGTCAGCACCTCGGAGTGGACCGGCGTGGCGCTCTCGACGCTCTTCCGCGAGTGCGGCGTGAAGCCCGAGGCCAAGTGGTTCCTCGCCGAGGGCGGCGACGCCTGTCTCATGACGCGCTCGGTGCCGATCGAGAAGGCGTTCGATGACGCGATGATCGTGTGGGCGCAGAACGGCGAGCCGCTCCGCCCGGCGCAGGGGTACCCGATGCGCCTCCTCCTCCCCGGTTGGGAGGGGAACATCAACGTGAAGTGGATCCGTCGCCTCGAGCTCGGCACGCAGCCCTGGATGACGCGCTGGGAGACCTCGAAGTACACCGACCCGCTCCCCAACGGCACGGCGCGCCGTTTCACGTTCGAGCTCGATGCGAAGTCGATCATCACCACGCCGTCCGCCCCCGACAAGGTCACGAGCCGCGGCTGGCACGCGGTGAGCGGACTCGCCTGGAGCGGACGCGGTCGCATCACGCGCGTGGAGGTGAGTGCCGACGCCGGGAAGAACTGGCGCGACGCGGAACTCCTCGGCCGGTCGGAGCCCAAGTCGACCGTGCGCTTCCAGCACATGTGGGAGTGGAACGGCGGCGAGTCGGTGCTGCTCAGCCGGGCGACCGACGAGGCCGGCTACGTGCAGCCGACGCGGCGTGCGCTCATCGCCGAGCGCGGACTCGGCACCGACTACCATTTCAACCAGATCGTGGGTTGGAAGGTCGCCGGCGACGGCACCGTCACCTTCCACGGGGAGACCTGAGCATGCGCGCTTCGCTCCTCCTCACGCTCCTCGCGATCGCGGCCTGCGGTGGCGGCACCGCGGAGCGGTCCGCGACGACGTCCGCGGTCGACACGGGCCGACGCTACGGCATCGGTCGCCCGGCATCCGATTCGCTCGTGCGGGCGATGGACACCGACATCGGCGCCGATGGCGCCGAGCTTCCTCCCGGCAAGGGCACCGTCGCCGAGGGCGGCGTCCTCTACAAGGCGCAGTGCGCCATGTGCCACGGCCAGAATGGCGAAGGGATGGCCCCGGCCTTCCCGCAGCTCACCGGGCGCCCCGCGGCGGCCGAGGAATTCCGTTTCGCCAACGACCCCAAGCTGCCGCACACGATCGGCAACTACTGGTCGCACGCGACGACACTGTTCGACTACATCAAGCGCGCGATGCCGCACACCGCGCCCGGATCGCTCACCGACGACCAGGTCTATGCGCTCTCGGCGTACCTGCTCGCGGTGAACGACGTGATCGCCGACGATGCGACGCTCGATGCGGCGGCACTGCGCGCCGTGAAGATGCCCTACGCGGACCGTTTCGTGCCGGATGATCGCCGGCCCGGCGCCGCGCGATAGACTCCCCCAAGCAGGAGCTCCTCATGCAGTCCGACGCACCAGTCGCGATCCCCGTCGCGCCCAAGACCCCCTGGGTCTTCTACGGGGTCCTCTTCGGCATCCTCGGCGCCATCTCCATCATCGTCTGGGGACCCATCGGCGTCTCAGGCACCTACCCGCGCTTCATCGGCGCGCTCTTCCAGGTGCTCGACCCGAGCTACGCCGAGGCCAATCCGTATCTCAAGCGGATGGGGTCGCTCTTCAAGCCGGAGAGCTTCCTCGTCGTGGGCCTGCTGATCGGCGGGTTCCTCGGCGCGCGGCTCAACCGCGAGAAGGCACCCAAGTGCGAGATGGCGCATCCGGGCGAGACCACCAAGGCCAAGCGCTATCGCGATGCGTTCATCGGCGGGTTCCTGATCGTCTTCGGCGCCCGCGTGGCCGGCGGCTGCACCAGCGGCCACATCATCTCCGGCATCACCCAGCTCTCGGTGAGCGGGTTCATCTTCGCCATCGGCGTCTTCGCGACCGGCATCCTGTCGGCCAAGATGCTCTCGGGCCGCCGCGCGGCAGGAGCCTGACCATGCTCATCCCCATCCTCTCCATCCTGATCGGCGTCGGCATGGGCTTCTTCATCCAGCGCGTGAAGGCCTCGAGCCCCGCGATGATCACGAAGAACCTGCGCCTCGAGAACCTCTCGGTCATCAAGTTCATGGCGCTCACGATCGCCGTGGGCATGATCGTCACGTATGGCATCTCGACCTTCGCCCCGCAGATCCTGCACCTCGACGTGAAGCCGACCTTCGTCGTCGGCGTGCTCCTCGGCGGCCTCATCTTCGGCGTGGGCTTCGGCATCGGCGGCTACTGCCCGGGCACCTGCGTCGTCGGCATCGGCGAGGGGCGCACCGATGCGATCGCGGCGATCGGTGGCGGCGTGGTCGGCGCGCTCGTCTTCACGCTCGTCTACACGACGCTCATCGATCCGATCGTGAAGATGGCGAACTTCGGGAAGATCACCCTCGCGGACGTGCTCCACGTGAACCCGTTCGTGATGGCGCTGATCGTCGGCGCGATCTTCCTCACGGTCATCAAGCTGCTGCCGACGGACGTCAAGAAGGCCGGCTGACCCTCGCGCGCCGACCGGCGCCAGCACGTCGCACGAGCACGAAGCGCCCGGCGGATCGCTCCGCCGGGCGCTTCGACGTTCCCTGCCGGGGGTCCGGCGACCGCTCAGCGCCTCACTTCGCCGGCCGGAAGGTGAAGCCGACGAGGAGCGACGTCTCCGACATCGCGCTCTTCACCGTCGTCCCCGGCACCGCGGTCGGGCGATACATCGCGCCCTCGATCGAGTTCTCGAGCGCCTTGTAGGCCGAGATGTTGAGCTCGACGCCATTGGCGATGGCGAATCCGATGCCACCCGTCAGGTGGTGCTGCACGACGGCGGGCGCCGGGATGTTGAACATCGACTGCTCGTCGGGGATGGGATTGCCCGAGTAGTTGTATCCGCCGCGGAGCGTCAGCCGGTCGCTCGGCTTGAACTGCAGGCCGGCGGCCACGACGGCGATGTCCTCCCAGCCGAAGCCCCGCACCGACCCGTCCGCGTCGTATCCCTTCTCCTCGAAGCCCTTGGTGCTGCCGTACGTCACGTACTTCGCATCGAGGCCGAACTCGAGCCGGTCGCTCGGACGCAGGGAGACGCCCACACCGTAGATCGCGGGCACGTCCATGCGGAAGGCGACGGTGCGCGCCGTGCCGTAGTTCGGCAGGTTCGGGTTCGCGTGCGTCATGGTGAACTCGAAGTCGCTGAACATCTGCGGCGACGTGTAGGCGAGGCCGAGCGCCACGGTGGGCGTGAGCGCGTACTGCAGGCCGGCCTGGAACCCGAAGCCGAACACGGCATCGGCGGCGGCCGCGCTCGGATAGAACGACCGGTCATCGGCGGTGCCCGGCGTGAGGTCCACGCCCGGATCGTAGTCCGGCGCGGCGATCGGCATCGGATCGACGGCGAGCGACGACCAGTCGATGTTCGCGGCGAGACCGATGCTCAGCTTCTCGCCCGCCTTCCACGCGATCGCCGGCGAGATCTTCATGAGCTGGAAGTTCGAGTAGACGCTCCCGAAGCCGTTCGGCCGCGGCATGAGGATCGGGTTGGCCGGGTCCGCCGCGTAATTCACGCCGAATCCGCCGATGCCGAGCCCCGCGAGCCCGATCACGACGCCGTTGTCGAGGCGCGTGCTGAAGCCGAAGGCGGGGATGGGCGTCCAGTCCGCATCGCTCGTGGTGCTGCCGCTCATCGGGCCGAAGCTCGACGAGACGGTGCGCTCGGGCTTCATGAGCTCGAAGCCCATCTCCAGGTTGGTGCCGTCGAACGCGGCCAGGCCGGCCGGGTTGGTGAAGAAGGAGCCGAGGAGGCTCTGGTTGGAGGCGATGCCGATGCCGCCGAGCGCCGAGTTCACGGCGCCGACGCCATGGAGGAGATGCCCGTCGGTCGCGCGCGCTTCGCGCGGCACGGTGACGAGCGTGAGGGCTGCGAGGGCCAGGATCGATGGGAACCGCATGTGTCGGACCTCCTGCTGCCGGAACGGCGTGAATGGGAGGGAGCCGATGGCGCTCTCAGGGGCCACCGGGAGAGTGAGCGAGTCGCTTGAGTTCGCGCGCGAGTGCCGCGGCGAACGTCTGGTCGGGCGGGAAGTGACGATCGAACTCCGCGTCGAGGCCTCCGTCCGCGGTCGTCGCGGCGCGCGCATCGACCCGACGGATCCAGAACGCCCGATACGCCGCGGCACGCGACGGCAGGCGCACGTCGAGGAGCGCGGCGCCGCAGCGTACCGCGGCGAGACTCGCGCGCCGCGCGGCGCGCGGGTCGCGCGCATCGAGGCGCGCCGCCTGGGACGCGCGCGTCACCGCGGGAAAACAGATCTCACGCGTGAAGGCATGGAGCGGGGCCGCCGGATCGGCATCGTCGGGGAAGCTGCCGACCGCGACGAGATTGTCGCGGCGGTCCGCCGTCGCCGCGAAGATCCGCCCTTCGGGGCCGATGCCCGGCGCGATGATGAGCCGGCCGTCGTCGAGCGATTCGAGGCGGAGCCATGGCGCGAGCGCCGGGCCGAACTCGTCGTCGAACAGCCGTTGCCAGCTCGCGAGTCGCGCCGCGTCCGGCACGGCCGGGACGGCGCGCCGGAGCGCATCGGCCAGCGGCGGCAGGAGGTCGCGGCGCCTCGCGGGCGTGAACGCGCCCCGGAGCGCACCGGTGAGGAGCGTCGCGCGCGCCGACGGCGCGCCGTCACCGGCCGCGCCGAGGAGGGCGGCCGCGAGCGCGGCCCGATCGGCCGACGGATGGTAGAGCGGAACGAAGTGGAGGATCTCCCCGTCGCGAGTCCCGGCGAGGGCGAGTGCGAGCGCGCGGAGCGGCGCGGACTCGCGGGGAGCCGACGCGCGCGATGCGGTGAAGTCGAGCGCGCCGGCGCCCCCGAGCCGCAGATCCGCGAGGAGCGCGAACCAGGCGAGCGCCGCATCCGGTGCCACTACCGTCCAGCGGGGAGCGATCGATCGCGCCGTCGCGCCCGCGGAATGCTCCTGCGCGACCGCGGGCGCGGGCGCGGCGGCCGCCACGGCGCCGCAGACGATCGCCGCACCAGGGAGACGCAGGAGGAAGTCTCGGATTACCATATGCCCTATACTGCATACAATCAGGAATCCGGGCCGGCAATGGTGGAATGACCGACATCCGCAGGGGGAAACCTCCCCGGCGCCGCTACCTCGCGCCTGCTACCCCGCCCCCGCTACCTTACGAGCCATGGCCCTCAAGGTCCGCCCTTCCGTCAAGCGCGCCGCGACCCCCGAACTCCTGGCGATGATCGCCGGCCGGTTCCGCGCCCTCGCCGAACCGGCACGACTCGGCATCCTGCACGCCCTGGAGCATGGGCCGCTCACGGTCACCGAGCTCGTCGCCAAGACGGGACTCGGGCAGGGGAACCTCTCCAAGCACCTCCAGCAGCTGCACGCCGCCGGGTTCCTCTCGCGCACGCGCCGCGGGCTGTTCGTGCACTACGCCCTCGCCGACGACGACGTGCTCGCCCTCTGCGAGATCATGTGCGGGCGGCTCGAGGACGACCTCGCCTCCGCCCGCGACACGCTCACCAGCCGTCGAGGCGCGTGACGCGACCCTGCGTGCCGACCGCCCAGCCGGTGCGGCGCGAGGAGAAGCCGACCGACCAGTAGTTGAGCGTGTCGATCGCGACCCACGTCCGCCCGTCGTCGCGCGTCCACGCGCTCCCGCTCGGACCGACCGCCACCGCCGTCGGAGTCCGAGCCGCCGGGACCCAGCTCCCGCCCCACGTCCCGACCTTGAACGCCGGCGCGCTGCGCGGGACCCAGGTGTCGCCGCCGTCCTCCGTCACCGCGATGAGCGTGTCTCCCTGCCGGACCTGGTAGCCGCCGCCAAGCACCATCCCGTGGCGCGCATCGCGGAAGATGACCGACTGCGTGCCGCTCCCTTCCCGCGTGGTGATGGGGAGAGTCTCCAGCGCCCAGGTGCGTCCGAAGTCCACGGTGCGGATGAGTCGCGAGGCGGCCGGGCTGTTCATCACGATCCAGGCGCGCCCTGACCCGTGCATGGCGATGCAGGTGCCGCTCGCCGCGAAGCTCCCCTCGTTCGCCTGCGCCCGCGGCAGGCTCGACGGCGCGATGCGCGTCCAGTGCGCGCCGCCGTCGTCGGTGCGCAGCACCGCCATCTCGGTGCCGATCGCGTCCCCGATCGCGAGGCCGCGGCGCGCATCCCAGAACTCGAGGCAATCGTAGAACGCGTTCGGGTCGGGATTGGTGAACTGCCGCGTCCAGGTCGTGCCGCCGTCATCGGTTCGATAGATGCGGGACATTGCCCCATTGCCGATGCTCAGCACCCAGGCGGTGCGCGCATCGACGGCGTGGACGTCGCGGAACTGGAGCGAGTCGGCGCCCGGCACGCGCATCGCGGTCCAGTGCGCACCGCCGTCCGTCGTGCGGATCACCGTGCCGCGCGCGCCGCTCGCCCAGACGACCGAATCGTCCACCGCGTGCACGGCGATGAGCAGCTGCGTGGTGCCGCTCGACTGCGCGGTCGCCGCGACGGTGATGGGCGCGGCGGTGGCGGCGGGGCGGGAGCAGGCGACGCCGGACGCGGCCCAGAGGGCCGCGGCCAGCAGTCGCGCGGAAATCGGTCGGAGGGACATGCGGGGCCTCGAGTGGTGGCCCGGCAAACTTACTCCCTCCCGCCGCCCGACGCGGCTATTCGGCGCGCATCGCGTCCGAGGGATCGATGCGCGTCGCCCGCCGCGCCGGCAACAGGCAGGCGAGCGTGCCCGTCGCGGCGAGCGTGAGCGCCACGCCGCCGAACACGAACGGATCGTGCGGCTCGACGCCGAACAGCACCACCTGCATCAGGCTCGCCACGGACCAGGCGAGCACGAGCCCGATCGTCAGGCCGACGAAGAGCTGGCGGAACCCCTGCCCGAGCAGCAACGCGACCACGTCGCGCGCCGTCGCGCCGAGGGCCATGCGGATCCCCACCTCGCGCGTGCGGCGGCCCACGGAGAACGACATCACCGCATACAGCCCGATGCTCGCCAGGAACAGCGCGACCGCGCCGAACAGCATGAACATCGTCCCGAACACCCGCACGAACCAGAGCGGTTCGGCGACCGCCGCGTCGAGCGTCATCGGCCAGTAGATGGGGAGATCGGGATCGAGCGACGCCACGGCCTCGCGTACCGGGTCGGCGAGGACCAACGGGTCTCCGCCGGTGACACGCGCTGCGACGTACGCGAAGCTCGACGGCGCCTGCGCGAACGGGCGGAACACCACGGACGGATATCGGTCCTCCGGGTCCCCGCTGAAGACGTTCGGCACGACGCCGACGATCGTCAGCCACGGATCGGTGGTCTCCGCACCGCCGAGCCGGATCCGCGCGCCGAGCGCCGGCCGTCCCTCGAGATGCTGCTCGACGAACCGCTCCGTGACCACCGCGACCGGGAGCGCCTCGAGGCGGTCGCTCGCCTCGAACAGTCGGCCCTGCCGGAGCGGGATCTCGAGCGCGCTGAAGAAGCCGGGCGAGACCGCGCCGACATCGACGACGGGTCGATCGCGATCGGTGGCGTACTCCTTCCCCTCGACGGAGAGCCGGTTGCCGTTCAGGCCCTGCTGCGCCCCCGGGAGCCCTGACGCGATCGCGGCCGCTTGCACGCCGGGCATGCCGGCGACCCGCTCGCCGAGCTGCTCGAAGAACTGCCGCTGCCGGATGGTGTCGGTGTACGCGGCGGGGAAGCCGACGCGCGCGGTGAAGACGGAGGCCATCGTGAAGCCGGTGTCCATCGTCCGCGTGCGACTGACGCTCTTGGTCATGAGGCCCGCCGCGACGAGCAGGCCGCAGGAGAGGGCGATCTCGAACACGATGAGCGCCTTGCTGATGCGGCCGATCTGGAACGACGACGCGCCGCGCGACTCGTCCTTGAGCACCTCGGCGATGTCCGGCCGCGAGGCCTGGATGGCGGGGATGAGCCCCGAGAAGAGCGTCGCGAGGAGCGCCACGCCGATCGCGAACGCGAGCACGGGCGGGTGGAGGCCGATGGAGATGAAGAACGGCGGCTGCGTGCTCGCGATGGCGCGGTTGAAGCCGTCGATCCCGAGCTTGGCCACCACGATGCCCAGCGTGGTACCGAGCAGCGCGAGCACGAACGCCTCGGCGAGGAAGATCCGGACGATCGCGCCGCGCGACGCGCCGAGGGCGGCGCGCACACCGACCTCCTTGGACCGATGCGCTGCCCGGTCGAGCAGCAGGTTCGCGACGTTCGAACAGGCGATCAGCAGCACGAAGAAGACGGCGCCGAGCATCGTCCACAGCAGCTGCCGCGGCTCGGGTCCGATGAAGAAGTCGGTGAAGGGCGCGACGATCGCCGCGTGCCCCTTCCCCGTGGCCGGATAGGTCTCGCCGAGCCGCTGGAGGATGGTGTTGAGTTCGGTCTCGGCCTGCGTGCGCGTCACGCCCGGCTTCAGCGTACCGGCGACCTGAAGGGAGAGTCCCTCGTCGCGCCCGCCGACGAGCGGATCGGTCTGCATCGGCAGCCAGAGCTGGTCATTGTTGGGCCAGGCGAAGCCGTCGGGCATGACGCCGACCACCTCGAACGGGACGCCGTTCACGCGGATGGTCGTGCCGAGCACGCCACGGTCGCCGCCGAAGCGGGTCTGCCACATGTCGTAGCCGAGCACCGCGACCTTCGCGCCGGTGGGCGTGTCCTCTCCCGGCAGGAATTCGCGACCGAGCAGCGGGCGGACACCGGGCATCGCGAACGCCTCCACGGTCACCCACGACCCCGAGTACCGCTCGGCGCGCTCGGTGCCGCTCACGTTCATCGTGCCGCCGGTGTAGCCGCCGAATCTCTCGAACGAGGTCTGTTGCGCGGCGAGGTCGCTGAAGTCCGCGAGGTCGAACGGGGCGCGGTTGATCTCGCGCTCGGGATTCCGGAGCGCGACCGCGACGATGCGGTCGGCGTCCTCGAAGGGCAGGCCCTTCAGCATCGCGCCGTAGATGATGGAGAACATCATCGTCGTGAGGCCGATGCCGAACGTCAGCGCGATGGTGGAGACGAGGACGAGACCGGGGGACTTCCGCAGGGTGCGGAGGCCGAGCTGGATGTCGCGGGTGACCTGGGCCATGCGGCGGACCGGAGAGGGTGTGCCTCCGGTACGGTCGGCCCCAGGGGCCGGGTTTCAGCTGTGGCGAACGGACACGAACGGATCAGAGTCGCGAGAGCGACCGCGCGAGGTTCTCGCGCGCCAGCTGCTCATCGTGATCGAACGCCCCGCTCACATAGATGCGCGGACGGGCGAGGAACGCCTCCAGCACGGCGCGTCGCTTGCGCCGGAACAGCGGACCGGGGACCCATGCGTACTCCTCGCGCACCTGTCGTTCGTACTCGTCGAACCGCGCCTGCGCCGCCGCGAGGATGCCCAGATCGACGTCGACGAGCAGCGCCTCATCCGGCGTCGCCGGCGGCTCCACGTGGCGCGTGGCGAGGATGAGGGCGCGCACGCGCGCGATCGCGTCGGCGGGGACCGCGTGCGCGCGCATCGCCTCCTCGGCGAGGTCGGCGCTGCGCGCCTCGTTGTCGGCGGCGAGCGGGTCGTAGACGGCGTCGTGGTACAGCAGCGCGAGTTCGACCTCGTCGGCCCGCTCGGCGCGGGCGCGGACCGCCGCGAGGCGCGCCAGGCATTCATCCAGATGCTGGCGTGTGTGATAGCGCCGGTGCGGTTCGTCGTAGCGCGCGAGCAGCGCGATCAACGCGGCCGACCAGTCCTGTCCCATCGACTCCATTCGCGCTCCCTCCACGCAGCCTCCGATCCGGATCCGGCGATGGCGCGCCGGCGCGCGTGGCTCAGCGATGCCGTTCGTGACTCCGCCGGATGAGCGGTCGCGACACCCAGGTCCCGATCACGACGCCGATGACCGCGACGCCGACGAACAGTGCTCCCGTGTCGCCGGGGAACGCCAGCGAGGCGACGCCGAGCGTGGCGAACAGACCGGAGGCGATCAGCAGGCCACGCCGCTGCGTCCCCGGCGCGCACGCGAACCCCGCGGCGGTCGTCAGGCTCGTCAGCCCTACCGCGGCCGCTGCCCCGAGCGCGGCGCCCCACGGCGCGAGCAGTCCGGTCGCACCGAGGAGGAGCGCGACGCCGAGGGTCGCCCCCACGGCGAGCGCGCCGCGTCGCTCGTCGCCGCCGATGAGCCGGCGGCCCTCCGCCTTGGTGAGCAGGGCGAGATTGAGCAGCGGGTCCGCGAGCCAGGTGAGGAGGACGAAGCCGAAGTAGAGCCAGATGACCGGCGTGATGAACGGCGCGAGTGACGGATCGGCCTGCGCGACGCCGCGCAGCACCCGCGTGCCGAGCACGCCGCCGATCAGCACCGCCGTCTGGGTCCCTGGCGGGAGCGACTGCAGCCAGAAGAAGAACCGCAGCAGCAGCGTGTAGCCCGGGTACCGTGCCTTGAGCGCGAGGACGAGTCCCTCCTTGGCCCACGGATCGGACGGGTCGAGCGCGAGCGCATCGCGGAACTCGTGCTCCGCCTGCCGCGCCCGGCCGCGGTGCAGCAAGGTCCACGCGCGACCCGCGCGCGCCGTCGCGATGTGCGGGAAACGCTCGGCGAGCTGGTCCCACTCGGCCGGATCGAGCCGCGCCGAGCCCTTGGCGCGGGACTCGAGCGCGGCGATCCGGAGAAAGGCCGCTTCGGCGTTGTGCGGATCCTCCGCGAGCACGTACTCGGCGCGGGCGATGACCTCGTCCCATTGGCCGAGCAGCGCGCGGGCCCGCGCCTCGATCACGACCGGCTCGTGGTCGTCCGGCGCGAGCGCATGGGCGGCGCGTGCTCGGGCGATCGCCTCGGTCGGCTCACCCGCCGCGAGCGCCACCCGCGCGAGTGCCAGCAGCGGCAGGTGGTCCTCGTCGTCGAGCGCGTGCGCGAGCTCGGCCGCGCGCTGCGCGTCGGCGAATCGGCCAGCCTCGAGGAGGAGGAAGGCGCGCAGCGCGTGCAACCGCGGTTCGTCGTTCACCTCGGCCAGCACGAGGTCGAGCGCCGCGAGGGCCTCGGTGGTACGCCCGTCCTGCGCCATCTCGATGATGCCGTCGATCCCCTGGTGTTCCACGTCAGAGCCGCCGCAGGTAGGTCACTTTGAGTCGCAGGCCCCGCGCCTGCAGGCGCGAGAGTGACGTCGGGTCGCCGCGCGACTCGTTGAGCACGAGGAAGAGGTCGCTGCCCGGCTTGAAGATGTACTGGAAGCGGATGTTCGCCGAGACGTCGCGATCGAGCCCGCTGTACTGCACGAGCGCATTGAGGAACATCTGCGTCGTGAACGCCCAGCTCACGCGGGTGGAGAAGAGGTCGGCGACGAGCGCCCCCGAGGGGACGTCCACCCAGCTGCGCGTGGCGCTGAGGTTGACCCCGAGGTGCCGCCCCGCGCGAGCGGTGACACCGGTCGTGATCCGGCTGAGCGTGCCGCCGAACGTCTCGTTTCGTTCCCCGTCGACGTTGAAGGTCACCGGGAGCCCGGGGTCGCTGATCACGAAGAAGCCGGTGACGTTGTCGTCATAGTCGCCCGCGGGCACGGCCAGCGAGTCCGCGAGGTCGAACTCCTCGTCGATCCGCGTGAAGCCCTGCCGTCGGTAGACGGTGATGTTCTCGCCGCTCCGGAAGACGAGGTCGATCGCGTTGGCGAAGCGCCAGTCCTGCAGCACCGCGTCCGTGCGCGCGATGTAGTCGCCGAAGGTGAGCCAGTTCACGTTGCGCAGCCCGAGCGCGGTGGGGCGCCAGGTGACACGCGTGTTGCCGCCCGTCTGCTGGATGCCCGTGCGCGTGATGAAGCCGAGCTGCGCGTCCGCCTCGGGGTCGATCCGCAGGTGCTGCAGGTTGAAGCCGTAGCGCCCCGTGTTGGTGCTGGCCGCGAGGCGCTGGGCACCGCCGTCCCCGCCGGGACCGAAGGTGGTCGTCTGCGCCGCGAACCCTTGCAGGTTGAGCGCCTGCGTGGGCCAGAAGCTGAAGTCCACGCCGCCGACCGTGTTGTAATCGGAACCCATCCGTCGGTCGGTGAGCATCCCGCCGATGTAATTGTTGCCGCCGATGTCGCGCTTGGCGCGCAGGACGTTGTAGGTCGTGCGCCCCTGGTCGAAGGCCGAGTCGGTCATCATGGTGAGGAGACCGACGGTCTGGTCCCCCACGCGCCCGGTGAGGCGCGCGCCGCCGAGCACCGGCACGGGCCCGTCCTCGGCGATGCCGATCTGCCGCGAGAAGAACATGAGGAAGGGCGGCGGGCCGAAGAGCTCGCGCGCGCCGAACTCGAAGACGCCGGCGTTCTCGAGGAAGAACTCACGCTTCTCGGGGAAGAAGAGGGAGAAGCGCGTGAGGTTCACCTGGACGTTGTCGGCCTCGACCTGCGCGAAGTCGGTGTTGACGGTCGCGTCGAGGACGAGACCGCCCGTGACCTGCGCCTTCAGCTCGCCGCCCACGCCGCGCCGCGGCGTGTCGCCGAACGCGCCGGAGAGCGAGTCCCGTTCGGTGTCGTTGCCGAGGAGCACGTACGGCCGCAGCTCGACGTTGCCGCCCGGTTTCGGGAGCCCCTCGAGACCCTGCAGATGGCCGGCGAGCGAGACGCGGGCGAAGCCGCCGCCCGCGCGCGTCCATCCCCGCCAGAGGACCTCCTCGTTCTTCCGGCGGATCATCCGGTAGATGTTGAAGCCCCACTCCGGCTCGCCCGGTCGGTAGCGCAGCGAGCGGAAGGGGATCGCGAACTCCGCCGTCCATCCGTCGGCCGTGCGCGTCGCCGCGACGCGCCAGATGCCGCGCCAGTCGACGTTGAACTCGCGTCCCTCGTCGGTGAGCAATGCATCGAACTCGGCGCCGTTCGCGTTCGTCGCGAGCACCATCGCGTTGCGATGGTCGTGCATCCCGTCGAAGAGCAGCGCCACGGCGTCGTCGCCGGCGAACTGCGGCGTGCCGTCGAAGTCGGCGGACATGACCCTGTCGCGCTCGAGCATGCGCGCCACGACCGCCGCGGGATCGGAATCGTAGGCGTGCACCGCCACATAGAGCGTGAGTGCGTCGTACACGACGCGCACCTCGGTGCGCTCCGTCGCCGCGACGCCCTCGAGGGGTTCGCGCTGGCGCAGGTCGTCGATGGGCGTGGCGAGACGCCAGGCCGCGTCGTCGAGCCGGCCGTCGAGCGCGGGGCCAGGCGACCCGTTCGGGATCCGCGCTGCCGACAATTCCGGCGTGGTCCCCGGCGCGCCCGCAGGCCCCTGCGCAGCGAGACCGGTCCCGGCGAACAGCGCGGCGCAGACCGCGCGCAGGACCGATCTCACGCGCGCAATACCAGCGAGCAGCAGGTCACCGCGCCCTCGGCCTTCGCCAGCTCCGATGCCTCGACCGTCGTCACGTCGGCGCCGTGGGCGCGCAGGCGCGCAAGGGTGCGCGGATGGTCGGCACCGTACAGGAGCCGCTCGCCGATCCGCAGCACGTTGGCCCCCATCGGCTCCGTCGGATCCACCATGATCACCGCCGCCGGCGCGAAGGCCGCCGCGTCGACCCACGCCGGGTTCACGAGCACGGTCGTGTCATCTATCGCCGTCACCGCGGTCTTGAGGTGCAGGCAACCGGTCACGTCCACCGCGGTCACGGTGTAGCCGTGCGGCGCGAGTGCCGCCTGCATCTGGCCGATCCCCTCGTCGTTGGTGCGCCCCGTGCGCCCCACGAACACGCGGCGGCCGACCACGAGCACGTCCCCGCCATCGAGCGTCCCCGGCGCGACGATCCGCGCCAGCGGACGCAGGCCGGCCAGCGCGCCCGCCACCGCGTCGGTCTCGGCGCGCCGCGACTCTGCCCCGGGGCGCGTGATCACCGCGACCTCGTCGAACACCACCGCGGTGTCCTCGATGAAGACCGAGTCGGCGTGCTCCGGCGCGGGCTCCACCCGGCGCACGTCGCAGCCGAGCGCGCGCAGCGTCGCCTCGTACGCCTCGTGCTGCGCCTCGGCGCGCGGGACGCTGATCGGCGTCCGGTCGAGGTGCGTGAGTTCGCACTCCGCCAGGCGGGGCGAGATGGCGCGGGTGAGCGCGATCCGGGTGGTCATCAGCGGGGGGCGGCGCAGGGCATCGGGCCAAGCTAGGCGGGCCGGGATGCCCCCGCAACGCGCGCGCACCGTCGCTGCGCGACGGGACAACATGGCCGCCCGCACGACGCGCCGTATATTCTCGGCATGCACTCCCGTCTCCCCGAACGCGAGACGGTCCTCCACAGCTGGACGGTGCAGGACCGGTGGGACGCGCCGACCGTCGTCGGGGGCGAGGGCGCGCACTTCATCACCGCCGATGGGCGGCGGATCCTCGACCTGAGCAGCCAGTCGGAATGCTGCCATCTGGGGCACCAGCATCCGCGCGTCGTGGCGGCGATCAAGGCGCAGGCGGATCGCCTCTGCTACATCGCCAATGCGTGGGGCTCCGAGCCACGCGCGCGCCTTGCCGAACTGCTCCTCGAGAAGAGCGGCTTCGCGGGCGGCCGCATCTTCTTCACGCTCGGTGGCGCCGACGCCAACGAGCACGCGGTGAAGTTCGCACGACAGGTCCGCGGGCGACCGCACGGGCTCGTGATCGCCCGCGATCGCTCCTATCACGGCGCCAGCTACGCGACGATGGCGCTCTCCGGCGATACGCGGACGCGGGCCCTCGCCGATCCGGCGGCGCATCGCGTGATCCATGCGCTGCCGCCCTATGCCTACCGTTGCCCCTTCGGCACCCACGACGACGATGCGTGCGGGCACGCCGCGGCGGCGCACGTGGGCGAGCTGATCGCGCGCGAGGGCGCGCACGAGGTCGCCGCGGTGCTCATGGAGCCGGACTCGGGCACCAACGGCATCGTGCCGCCGGACTCGTACTGGCCGGCGTTGCGCGCCGTCACCCGCGCGCACGGCGCGCTCCTCATCGCGGACGAGGTGATGAGCGGCTTCGGGCGCGTGGGCGAGTGGTTCGCCTGGCAGCGCCATGGGGAAGCGGGCCGACCGGACCTCATGACGCTCGCCAAGGGACTCACCGGCGCGCACCTCCCGCTCGGGGCGGTCGTGCTCTCGGCCGACGTCGCGCGGGCACTCGAGCACGAGATGCTCTACACCGGGCTCACGTACTGCGGCCATCCGCTCTCGTGCGCCGCAGGGGTCGCCGCCGTGCAGGCGTACGAGGACGAAGGGCTCATCGCGCGCTCGCGCGCCTTGGGACGCACGATGTTCGAGTCGTTGCGGGCGCTGCAGCGGCGGCACGCGGTGATCGGCGACGTCCGCGGCGGGCGGGGCCTCTTCGCGGTCGTCGAGCTCGTGCAGGACCGGGCGACGCGCGCGCCGCACGCCCCGTGGCCGGGCGCGCCCGCCCCGCTCGCGGCACTCGTACGCGAGGGTCTCGAGGCAGGGGTCGCGTTCGCCACACGAGGGAATCTCCTCCTCCTCGCCCCCCCGTTCGTCATCGCCGAGCGCGACCTCGCCGACGCGCTCGCGCTGCTCGACCGCCTGCTCGCCCGCCACTTCCCGTCCGCGGAGGCCGCATGACCCCTGATGCATCGTCCGACGCCTTCGTCCGGCCGCTCTCGGCGGCGGAGAATGCGAAGTTCGACGCGGCGCTCGCCGACGTGCGGAAGCGCTTCGGCAGCAGCTACGGCCTGATGATCGGCGGCGAGGACGTCGAGACGCACCGCGCCCGCACGAAGCACTCGCCGAGCGACCGCGGGCTCGTGCTCGGCCACTTCGCCGCCGCGACCGAGTACGAGGTGGATCTCGCCATCGCCGCGGCCTCGGCCGCGTTCCCCGCCTGGGCAGCGACCGCCGAGTCGGAGCGGCGCGGCGTCGTCCGCCGCCTGCTGGGCAAGATCGAGGCCCGCGCGTTCGAACTCGCGGTGATCGTGGCGCTCGAGTCGGGGAAGACGCGTCGCGCCGCGATCGAGGAGGTGTGGGGGGCCGCCGAGGTGATCACCGCCTACTGCGACGAATGGGCGAGCCACGGGTTCCTCGCGCCGGGTCGCACGCCCAGTGCGCCGCCGCGTCCGATGGTGCCGCACGGGGTGTGGACCGTCTTCTCCCCGTCCTACCATCCGTTCGGGCTGGCCGCCGGGCCTGTCGCGGCCGCACTGCTCGCCGGGAACACCGTCGTGCTCAAGACCGCCGAGGAGACGCCGTTCTCGGCGCGACTCCTCGCCGAGATGCTCCGCGCGTGCGGCGTGCCCAAGGGCGTGTTCAACCTGATCTCCGGCGCGCCCGAGGACATGGGCGACGCGATGTTCAACGACCCGCGCATCGACGGCACGACGTACGCCGGGGCGCGCCGGGCCGGAGAACGACTGACGACGATCATGCACGTCTCGCATCCGCCGCGGCCGATCGTGGCCCGGCTCAACAGCACCGCGGTGCACATCGTCACCGCACACGCCGACCTCGATGCCGCGGCGCGACGGATCACGATCGCCGCGTTCGGCCTCGGCGAGGACCGGGCGCACGCGCCGACGCATCTCTTCGTTCATCAGGACATCGCCGACGCGCTCATCGAGCGCCTGACCGCCGCGGCCGCGCGGGTCCGCATCGGCGACCCGCTGCTCCCCGACACCGACATGGGGCCGATCCCCGCGGCCGAGGACTACGCCGACTTCCGCACGGTGACGCACAAGCTGCACGCGTACGGCGCGCGGGTCCTCTTCGGCGGGCACGTGCTCCACGAGGGTGGCCACGGCGCGGGCAACTTCGTGGCGCCCACGCTCGCGGAGGTGCCGACCAACGAGCACCCCTGCTGGTCGAGCGAGGTGCTGCTTCCCGTGATCATGCTGCGTCGCTACCGCATGCCGGACCGCGCGGTGGCGACGATCGCCGAGCTGCCCGGCACGCCCACCGTCGAGGTGCACGGCGACGCGGGCGAGGTCGCCACGTTCCTGACCTCGGTCGCCAACACCACCAAGCGCGAGTATCCGCCGCCGGTGCTGTCGTTGCATGCGGAGCTGGCGCAGTACCTGCACCCGGCACCGCAGGATCCCGCGTGACGGCGGCGCTGGTCCCGTTGCGCGAGGCGATCGCCCGGCACGTGCAGGATGGGATGACGGTCGCGCTCGAGGGCTTCACGCACCTCATCCCCTTCGCGGCCGGACACGAGATCATCCGGCAGGGGCGCCGCGACCTCACGCTCGTTCGCATGACCCCCGACCTCATCTACGACCAGATGATCGGCATGGGATGCGCGAAGGCGCTGACCTTCTCGTGGGGCGGGAATCCCGGCGTCGGGTCGCTGCATCGCCTGCGTGATGCGATCGAGCACGCGTGGCCACACGCGCTCGCGATCGACGAGCACAGCCATGCCGGGATGGCGGTGCGCTACAGCGCCGGCGCGGCCGGCCTGCCGTTCGGCACGCTGCGCGGCTACACCGGCACCGACCTCCCGGCGGCCAACGCGACGCACATCAAGTCGGTCACCTGCCCCTTCACCGGCGAGGTGCTCACGGCGCTCCCCGCGCTCACGCCCGACGTGACGATCCTCCATGCGCAGGCAGCGGACCGCGAGGGGAACGTGCTGCTCCGCGGGATCGTCGGCGCGAGCCGCGAGGCGGCGATGGCGGCGCGCACGCTCGTCGTCACGGTCGAGCGAGTGGTGGAGACGCTCGACGCGCCGATGAACGCGTTCGTGATCCCCGGCTGGCAGGTGGCCGCGGTGGCCGAGGTCCGCGGCGGGGCGTATCCGTCGTATGCGCTCGGGCACTACGCGCGGGACAACGCCTTCTACCAGGCGTGGGACGAGATCGCGCGGTCGCGCGACACCTTCACCGCCTGGATGACGCGACACGTGCTGGGCACGGCGACGCATGCCGAGTTCCTGCGGAGCGTGGGGGTGGCGGGATGAGCGCCTACACGCCCGACGAGATGATGACCATCGCCGCCGCGCGGCGGCTCGGGAACGGGGCCGTCTGCTTCGTGGGGATCGGCCTGCCGAGCGCGGCGTGCAACCTCGCGCGCCTCACGCACGCGCCGGACCTCGTGCTCATCTACGAGAGCGGCACCGTGGGGACGCGGCCGACGGTGCTGCCGCTCTCCATCGGCGACGGCGAGCTCGCCGAGACGGCGCGGAGCGTGATCCCGTTGCCCGAGATCTTCACGCACTACCTGCAGCGCGGGCGCGTGGACGTCGGCTTCCTCGGCGCGGCGCAGGTCGATCGCTTCGGCGACCTCAACAGCACCGTCATCGGGTCGTACGATGCGCCGACGGTCCGCCTGCCGGGATCGGGTGGCGCTCCGGAGATCGCGGCGCATGCGAAGTCGGTGTACGTCGTGATGAAGCAGTCGGCGCGGACGTTCGTCGAGCGGCTGGACTTCAGGACGAGCAAGGGCCGGACGCGGGCGCTCATCACCGACCTGTGCGTGATGGAGCCGGAGGCCGCGTCGGGCGAGCTGGTGGTGACCGCGACCTATGAAGGGACGACGGTGGAGCAGGCGCGGGCGGCGTGCGGGTGGCCGCTGCGAGCGGCGGCGGCGGTGGGGACGATCGCGCGGCCGACCGACGAGGAACTGCGCGTGCTGCGGGACCTGCAGGCGCGCACGAAGGCCGCGCACGCGGTGTCGGTGCGACTGACGCTCTGACGCGATCGACGGATCCGACCGAAGGACGGTTCGTCCCGCGCCCTGTGCTGGTCGGCCCGGCGCCCGCACGCGCCGAGCGCGAGCGGTCATACCGTACGCGATGCGCGCTGCGTCGGGATCCTCGCCCGTCCGTATCGGTCTCGCGACGACCGTGATCCTGCTCGTGGCGTGCGACGCGCCGACGAGACTCGACGCGCCTTCGCCGCCGCTGCCGTACGGGCAACTGGAACCCCGTGGCATCGTGCGGCTCGCCGCCGGCGACTCGGCGCGGTTCACGTTCGTTCGGATCGATCCGACCGACGGCAGCCGCACCACGATCGCGGGCGCGGCGTTCGCAAGCTCCGATCCCGAGGTCGCGACCGTCGACGCGCTGGGTCAGGTGCGATCCACCGGCGAGGGATACGCCCGCATCGTCGCGCGCACCGACTCCTTCGCCGACTCGGTCTGGGTGCACCGGGCGCTCGAGACGGCGCCGGCGGAGGTGTTCGACCTCGAGTTCGCACCCAGCGTCCCTGAAGCGCGCCGTCGCAACGCTCGACGCGCGGCGCGGCGTTGGGCAGAGCTCCTGCACGACTCGCTCACGACCGTTTCGCTCGACGTTCCGGGCGGCACGTGCGGCTCTGGCGTGACGTGGCCGACCGACATCCGCGACGAGGCGCGACGCCTGCGCGTCCTCATCATGACGTCACCGATGTCCGTGGCCGCGGGCTCCAGCGTGTGCGTCCGGCGCGCCGTCGGCATCCCCGCACTCTCATTCATCCTCGTGAGCACCGACCCGGTGAACGCCGTCATCGACGACGCCTGGTGGGACCGGATCTTCCTGCACGAGTTCGGGCATGCGCTCGGGCTGGTGGCCGACCTGACCGTCCCCCCGGGTGGTCAGCTCGCAAGTCCGGCCATGCTCATCGGATTCCGCCACGACCACGGGCGAAACGGCGTCCTCTCGTACGATCAGCGGGCACACTGGATCGGCTTGCGGGGGGACATCATGGACGGCGAGACGGGGACCAATGCGGCGGTGATCGGACGGACCACCCTGGGGCGACTGTTCGACATGGGCTATGCGGTGCGCCTCCAGCAGAGCGGACCGCTGGATCTCGCGCGCATCCCCTGAGCCGGCGAGCCAGCGCCCGCTTCGGCGCCCCGGGACTGCTGGTGAAGCGCGGCTGGGCGCGCCACCTTTCCGCCGAGGTCCAACCGTTCTCCCGGACGCCCCGCATGCACTCCCCGCATATCAAGACCGAACTCCCCGGCCCCAAGGCCAAGGCCCTCATCGCGCGTGACGCGGCCGTGGTCTCGCCGAGCTACCCGCGCGACTATCCCTTCGCGATGTCGCACGGCAGGGGCGCCGAGGTGTGGGACGTCGACGGCAACCGATTCCTCGACTTCGCCGCCGGCATCGCCGTCTGCTCCACGGGGCATTCGCACCCGGAGGTCGTGCGAGCGATCACCGAGGCGGCGCAGGGCTTCCTCCACATCTCCAGCGACTACTGGCACGAGAAGCAGGTGCGGCTCGCCGAGCGCATCGCCGAGCTGAAGCCGATGGGCGACGAACCCGTGCTCAGCTTCATGTGCAACTCCGGCACGGAGTCGGTCGAGGGCGCGCTCAAGCTCGCGCGCTACGTCACCGGGCGTTCGCGCTTCATCGGCTTCCTCGGGGGCTTCCACGGTCGCACGATGGGCTCGCTCGCCTTCACGAGCAGCAAGTACACGCAGCAGCTCGGCTTCTTCCCGACCATGCCCGGCGTGACACACGTGCCGTACCCCAACAACTATCGGCCGATCTACGTCGGGGACGATCAGGGGAAGGCGACGCTCGACTACATCGAACACGTCCTCTTCACGCACAACGTGCCGGCGAAGGAGGTGGCGGGGATCCTCATCGAGCCGATGCAGGGCGAGGGCGGCTATGTGGTCCCGCCGCCGGGCTTCCTCCAAGGGCTCCGTGCACTCTGCGACCGGCATGGCATCCTGCTGATCTTCGACGAGGTCCAGTCGGGCGTGGGGCGCACCGGGAAGATGTTCGCCGCGCACCACACCGGGGTCGTCCCCGACATCATGACCCTCGCCAAGGGGCTGGGCTCCGGCATGCCGATCGGACTCGTCGTCGCGAAGAAGCGCCACATGGAGCAGTGGAAGCGCGGCGCGCACGGCAACACGTATGGTGGGAATCCCGTGTGCTGCGCGGCGGCGATCGCGACGCTCGACCTCGTGGAGCGCGAGTACATGGCGAACGCCGCCGATGTCGGCGCGTACTTCATGCGCCGCCTGCGCGAGTGGCAGTCGCGCGAGCCTCGCATCGGCGAGGTGCGCGGACACGGGCTGTTCATCGGCATGGAGCTCATCGCCGGCGCGGGGGACAAGACGCCCGCGCGCCAGCTCTGCGACGACCTCGTCACGCGCGCCTATCACAACGGCCTGCTCCTCCTCTCGTGCGGCGCGAGCACGCTGCGCTTCATGCCGCCGCTGCTCATCACGCCGGGCGACGTGGACGAGGCGATGACGATCCTCGAGGCGAGCCTCGCCGAAGTGACCGCCGCCGGGACGCGCGCATGAGCACCGCGGCCGGCGCGATCCCCTCGACGCCGGTGCGCGCCCGCAAGATGGGCATCTGGACCGCGACGGCACTCGTCGTCGGCAACATCGTCGGCGCGGCGATCTTCATGCAGCCGGCCTCGCTCGCGCCCTACGGCTGGAACGCCGTCACCGCGTGGATCCTCAGCCTCAGCGGGGCGCTCTGCCTCGCGTGGGTCTTCGCGAAGCTCGCCGCGCGCTTCCCCACGGTCGGTGGCGCGCACGCCTTCATGGAGATGGGCGTCGGCAAGGACCTCGCCTTCCTCGGTTCGTGGGGCTACCTCGTCTCCATCTGGGCGGCGAACGCGGCCATCTGCATCACCGGCACCTCGTACCTGACGCGGCTCATCCCGGCGCTGCGAGCGATCCCGGGGGCTGAGCTGGTCGCGAGCCTGTCGCTGCTCGTCGCGCTGACGTGGAGCAATGCCCGCGCGATGGGCGGCCGCATCCAGCTCGTCTCGTCGGTGATCAAGCTGCTGCCCTTCGCGGCGGTGATCGTGCTCGCGGCCTGGACGCTGTTCGACCAGGGCTTCGCCGCGGTCACGCCGGTGACCGCGGTGCCGGTGACGCCGGCGACGACGCTCGCGGCGATCGGCATCACCTTCTACGGGATGCTCGGGCTCGAGAGCGCCGCCGTCCCGGCCGACGCGGTCGACAAGCCCGAGGTCACCGTCCCGCGCGCGACGATGATCGGCACCACGCTCAGCGGCGTCGTGACGATCTTCTCCACCTGCGCGGTCGCGTTGATGCTCCCGCTCGATGTGGTGGTGAACTCCAAGGCGCCGGTCGCCGACTTCATCGGCGGCTTCATGGGGAACGGCGCGAGCCTCTTCGTCGCCTTCTGCGCCGTGGTGAGTTGCTACGGCTGCCTCAACGGCTGGATCCTCATCGGCGGGGAGATGCCGGCGGCGATGGCGGCGCGCGGGGCGCTCCCGCCGTGGTTCGGGGCGCGGAACTCGCTCGGCGTGCCGTCGCGCGCCCTCATCCTCGGCGCCGCGATCACCGGCGTGCTGCTCGTGCTCGCGAACTCGCGCGCGGGGGTCGCCGCGTTCAACTTCGCCGCGCTGATCGCGACGGCGACGAACCTCGTGCTCTACCTGTTCTGCGCCATCGCCGCGATCCGTTTCATGGGCGACGGCCGGCTCGCGCGCACGCCGGGACTGGTGCTGTGCGCGGCGGGCGCCGTGCTCTTCGCGCTCTACGCGCTCTACGGCAGCGGCTGGGAGCCGCTCGCCTACGGCACGGGATTGATCGCGGCGGGGTGGCCGCTGCACCGGCTGTCGCAGCGGCTCGCCCGCCCGGTGACCACCGCCTAGCCGTAGGTCGCGGGTCGCCTCGCCGCCCCTCCCCTGCCCGTGGCGCGGGCTACGGCCGGCCCTTCCGCGGGATGCGCTCCGCCGCCATCGCCGCATGATAGACATACGACGCCATGATCGTCGCGTTCTTCATGAGGTCCTCGGGCTGGATCCCCTCGAGGTAGTCGAGGTTGGTGTGCCCCGCGGTGCCCGGCGTGCGGTCCTGCAGGAACTGGAATCCCGGCAGTCCCGCGTCGTCGAAGGGGATGTGGTCGGTGCTGCCCACGCTCTGGTTGGAGACGGTGGTCATCCCCAGGTCGCGGAAGGGCGCCATCCACGCGGTGAGCATGGCGCGCGCCGCCTCGTTCCCTTGCAGGTAGATGCCGCGGTACTGTCCGGCGCCGTAGTCCTGGTTGAAGTACGCGGACAGCAACTCGTGATCCGCCTTCACGCCCACGCGTGGGTCGCGCGGGTCGCCGAAGTGCTGCCGCACATAGGCGCGAGAGCCGAAGAGCCCCTGCTCCTCGCCAGACCAGAGGGCGATGCGGATCGTGCGGCGGGGCCGGACCCCGAGCGCTTTCAGGATGCGCACCGCCTCGAGCGCGACGGCGGTCCCCGACGAGTTGTCGCTCGCGTTGGGGCTGCCGTGCCAGGTGTCGAAGTGCGCCCCGAGCATCACGACGCCGGCCTTGGGATCGGTGCCGGGGATCTCGCCGACGAGATTCACCGCCTGCTCCACGCGGTCGCCGATGCGATTGCGGATCTCCACCTCCACCTTCACGGGAAGGCCACGCTTGAGGAGGCGGTACATCCGGTTGTAGTGCTCGGGCGTCACTGCGAGGAGCGGCACCGAGGCACGCATCCCCTCGGCGCTCCAGCCGTCGTCGCGCGAGCCGGGGCGCGAGTAGCCGGGGACGATCGCGAGCCGGTTGCCGTCGGTCTGCATCGCGACCGCCACCCCCTCGCTCTTGAGGAAGGCCATGCGCTCCACCGCGGTGATGAGCGCCGCGTTGCGGATCGCCCGCGCCGGCGCGGGGCGCACCGGGACGATCGCGACGCGCTCGAGGGCGGCGAGTTGCTCCTCCGTGTAGCGCGGGACGCCGTTCGTGAGCGTCGCAAGGTCGATGACCGCCGGATTGGAGATGAGCACGGCCTTGCCGCGCAACGTCCCGCGGACCGCCTCGAGGTCGTCCCGCGTCTGCAGGTCGACGATCGTCGCCTCGGCCGTCACCTTGCCGGCGGTGCCGGAGGTGTGCGCGACCGGGTACGCGGTCAGCGGCGTGTAGTCGGGTTCGAGCAGATGCGCGGAGACGTATTCGTTGTCCCAGGTGACGCCGTAGTCCATGTACGGCTCGCTCGCCACGTTCGCGAGCCCCATGCGCTTCATCTCGTCGAGCGCCCAGGCCTGCGCGCGCTGCATGTCGCGCGACATGGTGAGACGCGCGCCGAGGACATCGACGATGTACGACTCGTACTCCATCACCTTGGAGCGCTGGAGCCCTTCCTCACGGATGCGGGCGACCATCGGCCAGTCGACGGGGACGGTCTGCGTGAAGGCGGCGAGGAGCGCGACGAGCGCGATGGCCGCGGCGAGGCGGAGGGGCTTCGGGGTGCGTGGCATGCGGGGAAGGTCGCGCACCCCGTCGCCCGGCGGAAGCGGATGGCGATCGTCGATCAGCGCGGCAGGTCGATCGCCGGCGGCGCGCCGGTCGCGGGACGCGTGAAGGCCGCGCCGGGCGGCGTCGCGCCGGAGACGAAGCCGCCGTGGCGGAGGAAGAAGCGGCCGTCCTCGACTCCCATGGTTCGGTCGAAGCGGTCCGCGCGCCCCGTCACGTCATGGCTGAACGTCGCCGTCGTCAGCTCGCGCCACTCGCCGCTCGCCAGGCGGATCCACGCCGGCCCGAAGCGCGCCTTCCGTCGCAGGTGCCCCGTCTCGCCGCCGAAGTTCTCGCTGAACGAGTAGAGACGCCGCAGGCCCTGGCCGTCCTTCGGCGCGCGGAAGCTGGCGATGAGCATCCACCGCTGTCGCTCGGGGTGGAACCAGTAGCCCGAGTAGATCGTGTGCGTCCCGTGCAGTCGCGCCGTCACGAAGAACCGCTGCGTGGACCCGGTCTGCCAGTCGTACACGAGATGCGAGTGGCCCCCGGTCCCCTCGTTGCCGAACACCTCGGCCACGACCCCGTCGCCCTTCCCGAGCAACTGTGTCTGGTCGTCCGCGGCGACGGTGCTGCGGTCATCGGCGTTGGTGCCGTTGCCGGCGTCCCAGACCGAGAAGATGATCCGTCGCTCGGTGGGGGAGTTCACCTGCATGCCGAAGTAGCCGCGCGCGAAGCCGGTCGCCATGTAGTACGTCGTGACCGGGTCGTCGACGGCGATGATCTCGTTGTAGAAGCCCGTGATCACCTCGGCACTGTCCACCGGGTAGCGCAGATGCACGCTCGCCGCGTTGCGCCGCGGCACGAGGTTGAACTGTGCCGAGTCGGCGGGGGCGCCCTCGAGGAGGAGCGCGAGGACCTTCAGGTCGCGCGTCGTGGCGGGCTGGCGCACGGACAAGGCGAAGCGCACGTAGCCCGGCGCCCCCACCGGGAGCGCTCCGACCGACACGCGCGCTGCCGCGCCCGTCCCGCGGACCGTGATCTCACGGGCGGTTCCCGCGGCGCGCGGCCACGCGCCATCGGCGGGCTCGTCGGTCGCCTCGAGCCGCAGGGTGACCTCCTGGCCGGCGGGTGCCTGCAGTTCCAGCGAGGCTGTGACCGTCCCCGCGCTCGTGAACGCGCCGAACCACTGCAGGCTCGTGCCCGCGCGCGCGAACGGCGCGACCTCGCCGTTGCGGGGGAACCGCACCGACCCCGGATCGGGCGCGATGTACGCGGTGGCGGCCGGCACGCGGATGGTGCCGGCGGTGGGCGCGGCCGCGAACACGGAGGCGAGCGCCGCTGCGACGAACGCGACGCCGAGCACGCGCTTCGCGACGCGCGCCGGTGGGAGGACGAGGGGGTTGGCCATCGGATGCAAGGTGCGACGGGACGGCGCTGGGCGGAAGCGGTACGCCGGTGCGGCGCCTATCTTCTCCCCCATGCCGCGCGACCCTCGCTACGACATCCTCTTCGAACCGGTGCGCATCGGGCCGGTGACCGCGCGCAACCGCTTCTTCCAGGTGCCGCACTGCAACGGCATGGGGCACCAGATGCCCGCGGCCCACGCGGCCATGCGTGAGGCGAAGGCCGAAGGTGGCTGGGCGGTGGTGAGCACCGAGGAATGCGAGATCCATCCGAGCAGCGACCTCACGCCGTACGTCGAGGCGCGACTCTGGGACGATGCGGACATCCCGGCGCTCGCACTGATGTGCGAGAAGGTCCATCGGCATGGCGCGCTCGCCGCGCTCGAGCTCACGCACAACGGCCCCACGGCGAGCAACCTCTACTCGCGCGAGGTCGCGCTCGCCCCGTCGCACCAGCCCCTCAAGTACCATCATCCGCATCAGGCGCGGGCGATGACGAAGCGCGACATCCGCGAGTACCGGCGCTGGCACCGCGAGGCCGCCCTCCGCGGGCGCACCGCCGGCTTCGACATCATCTATGTGTACGCCGCGCACGATCTGCCGCTGCCCATGCACTTCCTGCAACGGCGGCGCAATCAGCGCACCGATGAGTACGGCGGGTCGCTCGAGAACCGCGCGCGCCTGCTGCGCGAGGTGATCGAGGACACGCGCGATGCGGTCGGGGACCGCTGTGCCGTCGCCGTGCGCTTCGCGGTCGAGGAACTCCTCGGCGCCGACGGCATGTCGGTCGCCGAGGCACAGGAGGTGTTCCACCTGCTCGGCGAACTCCCCGACCTGTGGGACGTGAACGTGGCCGCCTGGTACAACGACTCCATCCCGTCGCGCTATGCGAAGGAGGGACATCAGGAGCCGTACGTGGGATGGGTGAAGCGCTTCACCACCAAGCCCGTCGTGGGGGTCGGTCGCTTCACGTCACCGGACACGATGGTGGACCAGGTGCGGCGCGGCGTGCTGGACCTCATCGGTGCCGCGCGCCCGAGCATCGCCGACCCGTTCCTGCCGCGGAAGATCGAGGAGGGACGACTCGACGACATCCGCGAGTGCATCGGCTGCAACATCTGCGTGAGCGGCGACATGACGATCACGCCCATCCGCTGCACGCAGAATCCGACGATGGGCGAGGAGTGGCGGAAGGGGTGGCATCCCGAGGTGATCGCGCCACGACGCCAGGAGGCTCGGGTGCTGGTGGTGGGCGCCGGCCCCGCCGGGCTCGAGGCCGCGCGCGCCCTCGGGCAACGCGGGCTCGACGTGCATCTCTCCGAGGCAGACCGGGAGCTGGGCGGACGGGTGCTGCGTGAGGCACGGCTGCCGGGGCTCGCCGAGTGGATGCGCGTGCGCGACTGGCGCGTGTCGCAGATCGAGAAACTGCGAACAGTGACCGTCTATCGCGAGTCGCCGATCACGGAGGCGGAGGTCTTGGAGTTCGGCGCGTCGCACGTGGTGCTCGCAACCGGCGCCGTCTGGCGACGCGACGGCTTCGGACGATCGAACGGCGGTGCGATCCCCGGGTTCGCCGAACGAGCCCTCACGCCCGATGACCTCATGGCGGGCAGGGTCCCGACCGGCGAGGTCGTCATCTTCGACGACGATGCGTTCTACATGGGCAGCCTGATGGCGGAGCTGGTCGTGCGCGCCGGCGGCACCGCCACGATCGTCACCCCGGACGACACGGTGGCGACCTGGTCGTCGAACACGCTGGAGTACCGCCATCTGCAGAAGCGCCTGCATGCGCTGGGTGTCCGGCAGGTGGTGTCGAGCAACGTGCGTGAAGCGATGGCCGGCTCGGTCACGCTGGAGCACGCGTGGACGGGGGCGCACCTGCCGCTCGCCTGTGATGCGCTCGTGAGCGTGACCGCGCGCCTGCCTCAGGACGCGCTGCATGCCGCGCTGCTCGCGCGCGAGCACGATTGGACGGCAGCGGGCGTCCGGTCGGTGGAGTGCATCGGCGATGCGCTCGCCCCCGGCCTCATCGCCCACGCGGTGTATGCAGGCCACCGCTACGCGCGCGAGTTCGGCGAGCCCGTGCGCGACGTGCCGTTCCGGCGCCACCTGCCGGTCGCGACCACGGACTGACCCCGGAGGAGGATCGATGGAGAGCAACCGACTCGAGGCGTTCAGCGATGGCGTGCTGGCGATCATCATCACGATCATGGTGCTCGAGCTCAAGCCGCCGCACGGCGCGGACTGGGCGGCGCTGACGCCCCTGCTGCCGGTGTTCACGAGCTACGTGCTGAGCTTCGTCTATGTCGGCATCTACTGGAACAACCATCATCACCTGATGAAGGCGACCGACCGGATCGGCGGGGGCGTCCTCTGGGCCAACCTGCACCTGCTCTTCTGGCTCTCGCTGGTGCCGTTCGCCGCGGGCTACCTCGGCGAGAACCACTTCGCCGCCGCGCCGACGGCGTTCTACGGGATCATCCTGCTGATGTCGGGGCTCGCGTACTCGATCCTCGTCCGCTCGCTGCTCGGGCACCACGGCGCCGATTCGGCGCTCGCGCGGGCGATCGGCCGGGACCGCAAGGGCATGCTCTCGCTGTTGCTCTACGCCATCGCGGTGGCCGTGGCGTTCCTCGCGCCCCTCGTCGCGAACCTGATCTACGTCGCCGTTGCGATCATCTGGCTCGTGCCGGACACGCGGATCGAGCGCGAACTCACGCGCTGACGGACGCTGCGCGGCAGGTCACGCCAGCCAGTACTGGTACCACCGCCGGAAGTCGCAGGTCGGCTTGGGATCCTGCCCCCATCGATGCGAAACGCGGCAGCGGTTGGGCGACCGGCTCGCGTACGCGACCTCGGCGTCGAACCCGGTCTCCGTCTCGCGCATGTAGCGCAACTCGACACCGCGGGTGAACGGGAAGTCGCCATCGTGCGCGAGACTGTCGAGGAAGTAGCCATGCGCGGTGCGTTGCGACTCCTGCATCTTCACGATCTGCCTGAGTTCGACCCGCATGGCGACACGGTACATGTCCTGCACGGTCTGGCAGGCGCAGGTATCGCGGGCGGTCGCGAAGAGGAGCAGAAGCAGGAGTGGCAAGCCGAGGAGCGCCGGTCTCACGAGCGGTGAGACGACGGCGTGCACCAGGTCGGCGACGTCCCTGAGGATCCGCATACGACCCACAGGAGGAGCAACTCGCGTGCCGCGCGGCTCCGCGCGCCGTACCGCTACGCCCGGATCCGCTCCATCGCCGGGTCATACATCGGCTTGAGCGACGCGACCATCGGGTAGCGCGCTCCGGCGATCTCGACGTCCCAGGTGCCCGCGCGCAGCCACTCCTCGGTGATCGGCTCCGCGGCGCGCTCGATCATGGCGAGCCCCACCGCCCCGCCGAGGGTGTGCCCGTACGACGCCGCGCGCACGTACCCCATCTCGACGCCATCCCGCCGCACCACCTCGGCGTGGAACAGCAGAGGCTCCGGGTCCTTCACCAGCACCTGCACCAGCTTCTTCCGGACGCCCGCCGCCTTCTTCGCCAGCACCGCCGACTTGCCGATGAAGTCCGGCTTCGTCAGGTCCACCGCGAATCCCAGTCCCACCTCGAGCACGCTGTCCGTGTTGTCGATGTCGTGCCCGTAGTCGCGGTACGCCTTCTCCATGCGCAGGCTCGCGAGCGCCTTCAGTCCGGCGTGGCGCAGCCCATGCGCCTTCCCGGCCTCGACAACGAGATCGTACACGTGCACCGCCTGCTCGCTCGGGATGTAGAGCTCGTAGCCCAGCTCGCCCAGATAGGTGATGCGCACCAGCAGGACGCGGGCGAACCCGAGGTCGATCTCGCGCGCCGTGCGGAAGGGGAAGGCCGCGTTGGAGAGGTCGGCCGTCGTCAGCGACTGGAGCAACGCGCGCGAGCGCGGCCCCTGGATGTTGATCTGGGCGTACGCGCTCGTCACGTCGGTGACGAAGCAGTGCGCCTCCGGGGGCGTGTGCCGCCGCATCCAGGTCTCCACGTGCCGGTGCGCGTTGTCGGCCGCGACCACGAGATACTGATGCCCGACGTTCCCCGCGCCGAAGGTCGGGTCGAGCTTGGTGACCGTGAGGTCCGCCTCGAGCGTGCCGCCGTCGTTCAACCACTGCGTGTAGGTCGTGCGGCCGCTCTCGCCGTCCACCGACCCGGCCGAGATGTGGTCGAGCACGCGCCCCGCATCGCGTCCCTGCACGAGGAACTTCGACATGAACGACATGTCCATGAGGATGACGCCCTCGCGGCACGCGTCGTGCTCGGCCTTCCAATTCGCCCAACTCGCGGGACGCCCGAACGTGAACGGTTCCTGGCCGGGCGTCGACCCGTCGGGCGTGTACCAGTCAGCCCCTTCCCAGCCACTCACATCCTTGAACCAGGCGCCGCGCGCCACGAGGCGCTCATGGATCGCCGAGCGCTTGGCGCCGCGCGCGGTGAGCATCGAGCGGTTGGGGTAGTGCGTCTGGTAGACCATGCCGAGCGACTCGACCGTGCGCGTCCGGCGGTACTCGGGATTGGCCTGGTACTTGTGCAGCCGATCGAGATGGAAGCCCGTCATGTCGCAGTCGGGCCGCCCCGTGAGCATCCAGTGCGCCATCGCGCGCCCGACGCCACCGCCGGTCAGGATACCGATCGAGTTGAGCCCCGCGGCGACGAAGTAGTTGCGGAGCTCCGGCGACTCTCCGAGGCAGGGGCGCAGATCGGGCGTGAACGATTCGGGCCCGCAGAAGAGCTTCTTGACGCCGGTCTGCATCGAGATCGGCACGCGCTTCATCGCGGTCTCGATGTACTGGCCCACGCGATCCCAGTCGGGCGGGATCTCGCCGAAGGCGAAGTCCTCGGGCACCCCCTCCAGCTTCCAGGGCGCGCAGATCGGCTCGAACAGCCCGATCATGAGGCCGCCGCCCTCCTCGCGGAAGTAGCCGTAGGAGGCCGGATCCTCCAGCACCGGCCACGACTTCGACACGCCCGCGATCTCCTCCGTCAGCAGGTAGTAGTGCTCGGCCGCCTGCAGCGGGATGGTCACGCCCGCCTCGGCGCCGAGCTGTCGCCCCCAGGCGCCGGCGCAGTTGATCACCATCTCGCACGCGATATCGCCCTGCGCGGTGCGTACGCCCGTCACGGCGCCGTGTGCGCGCAGCAGGCCGGTCGCGGCCACGCCCTCGAGGATCGTCGCGCCCTGCTGCTTCGCGCCCCGCGCGAGCGCCATCGTCACATCCACCGGATTGACGCGCCCATCCTCCTTCACGTAGAAGCCCGCGAGGATGTCGTCCGTCCGCGCGACGGGGAAGAGCTCCTGCACCTCGCGCGCCGAGATCTCGTGGACGTCGACGCCGCAGTAGCGATTGAAGGTCGAGACGCGACGATACTCCTCGAGACGGTCCGCATCGATCGCGCACTCGATGAACCCGACCGGCATGAAGCCGGTCGCCTGTCCCGTCTCGGCCTCCAGTCGCGCGTAGAGGTCGCGGGTGTACTTCCGGAACTCGGTCGAGGTCTCGGAGGTGGACCCGAACGTCACCATGAGGCCCGCCGAGTGCCAGGTCGTGCCCGCGGTGAGCTGGTGCCGCTCGAGGAGCACGACGTCGCGACAGCCCATGTGCGCGAGGTGGTAGGCGACGGAGCAGCCGATCACCCCGCCGCCGATGACGACGACGCGGGCGTGCGAGGGAACGGACGACGCGGGAGCGGAGGACGACATGAACTGAGCCTCGGACGGCGGGGGCGGGATGGCGTGCCTGATGCTACGCGAGGCGGGAGGACCTGACCAGTGCCCCGTGGTGTGGCATCTTTCGGCGCACATGCCCACCCGCCCCGCTCACCCGTCGCGCGACCACCGCGTCCTCATCATCGGCAGCGGGTTCGCCGGCATCGCCATGGCGGTGGCGCTCCGCCGCGCCGGGCACGAGGACTTCGTGATCCTCGAGCGCGCCGCCGCGCTCGGCGGCACCTGGCGCGACAACCGGTATCCGGGCTGCGCCTGTGACGTGGAGAGCGCGCTCTACTCGCTGTCGTTCGCGCCCAATCCCGACTGGTCGCACACGTTCGCGCGCCAACCGGAGATCGAAGCGTATCTCGTGCGCGTCGCGACGGAGCACGGGATCCTGCCGTTCATCCGGTTCGACGAGGAGGTCACCGGCGCGCGCTGGGACGCCGCGGCGGAGCGCTGGGTCGTGACGTCGACGAGCGGCACCTGGCAGGCGCAGTCGGTGGTGATGGCGAACGGCGCGCTGAGCGACCCGATCGTCCCGGACCTTCCGGGGCTCTCGACCTTCGCCGGCCCTGCCTTCCACACGGCGCGGTGGGATGCGCGGGTCGCGCTCGAGGGGAAGCGCGTCGCGGTCATCGGCACCGGCGCATCGGCGATCCAGGTCATCCCGGCCATCCAGCCGCAGGTACGGCACCTCGTCGTGGCACAACGCACGCCGGCGTGGGTGCTGCCCCGCTGGGATCACGAGGTCCCCGCTTGGCGGCGCGGCCTTTACCGCGATTTCCCGTTGCTGCATCGGTTGGTCCGCGGGCTGCAGTACGTGGAGCACGAGCTGCTCCTGCACCCGTTCCGCCACGCGGGGGTGCGCCGACTCATGGAGCGCGTCATCGGCCTCCACCTCCGGCGACAGGTGCGCGACCCCGCGTTGCGCGCCGCGCTCACCCCGCACTACGGCATCGGGTGCAAGCGGCTGCTGCTCTCCAACGACTACTACCCCGCGCTCACGCAGCCCAACGTCACGCTCGTACCGCACGGGGTCGCGCGCGTGGAGCCCGACGGCATCGTCACCGGCGACGGTGCGAAGCACCTCGCCGACATCCTCGTGCTCGCGACCGGCTTCCGCGTCACCGACCCGATCCTCGCGCCAGTGATCGTCGGACGCGAGGGGCGCTCGCTCGCCGAGGCGTGGGCGGGGAGCCCCAAGGCGTACATGGGCACGACGGTCGCGGGCTTCCCCAATCTCTACATGCTGATGGGCCCGAACACGGGACTGGGCCACTCCTCGGTGCTGATGATCGCCGAGGCACAGGTGGCGCACGTCATGGGGGCGCTCGCGTTGCTCGCGCGGCGCGGCGCGCGAGCCATCGAACCGCGCGCGGAGGCGCAGGCGCGATTCGTCGGCGAGATGGACGCCGGGCTCGCGGAGACGGTCTGGATGCAGGGCGGGTGCACGAGCTGGTACCTCGACCGGACCGGGCGCAACGCCGCGCTGTGGCCCTACGGACTCGGACGCTTCCGTCGCACGGTGGGACGGGTCCGCGCCGAGGACTACGTGACGACCCCGGCGTGAACGGGCGCCGGGCTGAACGCCGCGCGGAGTCGCGCCGTAGATTGAGCGAGTACGTTTCGCCCACAACACCACACTCTGGAGCACGCATGCGAACCTTCGGGCTCGCCCGCCTCACGCTCATCGCGCCGCTGGTCGTGGCGCCCCTCGTCGCGTCGGCGCAGGCGCCGCGCACCAACCGGTACGGCAATCCGCCGACGATGCGCCCCGCGCCGACCGCGGCCGCGATCACGGCGCGTGACCTGCAGATCCGCCTCTATCAGTTCGCCGACGACTCGATGCAGGGTCGTCAGGTCGGCCGAGTCGGCAACAAGAAGGGCACCGACTACATCGCCGCCGAGGCCAAGCGTCTCGGCCTCGTCCCGATGGGCGACAACGGCGGCTACTTCCAGGTGCTGCCCTACCATGTGCGCAAGTTCACGTCGAGCTCCCGGCTCACGGTGAACGGCAATCCGCTGGCCTGGAACACCGACTTCGTCGCGATCCCGGGCCAGCGCGCACCGCGGGCGATCGCGAACGTCGAGGTGATCTTCGGCGGGACGATGGGCGACACCACGACGCAGATCAGTGCGGCGGAGGCGGCGGGGAAGTTCGTGGTGCTGCTCCCGGCGCCGGGGCGCCGCGGAGCGGGCCAAGGGCCGGCGCAGCAGGCGTTCGGCGGCGGGCGGCCGGGCGGTCCGGCGGCGCCCAATCGGTTCGCGGACGCCGTGGCCATCGCGACGATCGACCTCGATGACCTGACACCCGCGCAGCGGGCCGCGCTCAATGAACCGACCGTCGCCAGCCAGCTCGGCGGCGGCCGTGGGGCGCCCCCTGGCGCCGCCCCGGCCACGGTCGATTCGATCGCGCTGCTCCGCACGCAGTTGCTCGCGCTCCAGCCGCAGGCGACGCTCCGCCTCACGCGCGAGGCGGCAGCGCGGATGTTCAGCCGGGCCCGCATCGATGGCCTCGCGGCCGGCACACGCGGCGGCACGGTCAACGCCTCGCTCGACTTCGTCGAGCTGCCCACCGAGTGGGCGCGCAACGTCATCGGCGTGATCCCGGGATCGGATCCGGTGCTCCGGAACCAGTACGTCATCATCGGCGCGCACAACGACCACGTGGGCTTCGCACCGCCGGTGGACAAGGACTCGCTGAAGGCCTTCAACGACCAGCGCATCCGTTGGATGCTCGCCAACAACATGGCGCAGCCGACCATCGACGTGCTGCAGACGTTCAAGGTGAACATGGACAGCATCCGCCGCGTGCATCCGGTGGCGCGGCTCGACTCGATCAACAACGGCGCCGACGACGACGGATCCGGCTCGATGGGCGTGCTCGAGGTCGCGGAGGCCATCGCCACGATGCGCGTGAAGCCGAAGCGCTCGACGCTCTTCATCTGGCACACCGGCGAGGAAGGCGGTCTGGTCGGCTCGGCGTTCTTCGCGCGCAACCCCACGGTGCCGATCGACTCGATCGTCGCGACGATCAACGTGGACATGATCGGCCGCGGCCGCGCCGAGGACCTGCCCGGCGGCGGCGACGACTTCGTCGGCGTGATCGGGTCGTTCTTCGACTCCAAGGACCTGGGCGACGCGGTGCAGTCCGTGAATCAGCGACAGGCCACGCCGCTCAAGCTCGACTACAAGTTCGATGAGCCGATCAGCTGGGCGGGCTACAACAACCTCTAC
This sequence comes from Gemmatimonadota bacterium, assembly GCA_016714015.1. Taxonomy (NCBI): domain Bacteria; kingdom Pseudomonadati; phylum Gemmatimonadota; species Gemmatimonadota bacterium. The sequence goes on along the minus strand of JADJNZ010000005.1, from coordinate 356,756 downwards.
GGCCGCTCGGACCACATCAACTATGCCCGCGAGGGCGTGCCGATCGCGTTCTTCTTCACCGGCCTGCACGGGGACTACCACCAGCGCAGCGACGAGGCGGAGTTCATCGACTATCCGCACTATGCGCGGATCACCACACTGCTCCGCGACCTGACGGTCGAGGTCGGCAACGGGCCGCGTCCTCGCCTGAATGGCACCAAGCCCATGAAGCCGAAGCCGATCCCCTGAGCAGGAGCGGATGCTGGATCGGTGAATGGATGCGCGCAGGACCATACGGGGGGCGCCGATGCGGCGCCCCCCGTATGTTCTCGGGGTCTCGACCTCCGCGAGGGTTCGTTGGGTCTCACCCAGATCTTCCTCGACTCGCTCACGAACGAACAGCTGCTGCAACGACTCGATCTCGCGCTCGAAGGCGCGAACCTCGGCATCTGGGACTGGGACCTGCGCGACGACTCGGTCCAGTTCGATCGCCGGTGGTGCGAGATGCTCGGTCTCGATCACGCCACCACGCCGATGGTGCTCGGCACCTGGTCCTCCCGCGTGCATCACGAGGACCTCGACGGCTGCTATCGCGACATCGCGTCGCACATCGAGGGCCGGACGCCGCGCTACGAGAACGTGCATCGCATGAGGCACACCGACGGCGAGTGGCGGTACATCCTCGACCGGGGCCGGATCTCCGGCCGCGACGCCGACGGCCGCCCGATCCGCTTCACCGGCACGCATTTCGACATCACCGAACGGGAGCGCGCGCGGCACCAGGTGCGGCTCGAGGAGGAGTCGCGGAGCGCGACCCTTGCCCGGTTCGCCGCGACGCTCGCGCACGAGCTCAACACGCCGCTGCAGGTGATCAAGGTCGGCGGCGACCTCCTCGCGACCGCCGTCGAGGACGATCCCGCGCAGCCGGAGTCGGTGCGCGACAGCGTGCGCGCCATCCGCGAGATGGGCCGACGCGCTGGAGCGATCACGCGCGCCCTCCGGACGCTCGCGCGCGATGCGCGGCACGACCCGGAGGAGCCGGCTCCCGTCGCGACGACGCTCATGCTCGCGATGGATCTCTCACGCTCTCGCTTCGAGAGCCGCGGCATCGCGCTGACGGTCGACGACCGGACGGACGGCGCCTCCGTCGCAGGCCGTCCCGCCGACGTCCTGCGCGCCGTGCTGCTGCTCCTCGACAATGCGTTCGACGCCGTCGGCAGCGACGCTCCATGGGCGCGACTCGAAGCCGAGCGCGCGGGTGACCGCATCGTCCTGCGATGCAGCGACGGGGGGCCAGGTGTCGCGCCCGATGACGTCGCGAAGCTCGGTGTCCCGTTCTTCTCGACCAAGCCACCCGGCCTCGGGGTCGGCGTCGGGCTGAGCATCGTGCGCTCCATCATCGAGCGCGGCCGCGGGGAGTTCGCCTACATCGCCAACGCGCCACACACCACGTTCGAGCTGCGGCTCCCGCTCGCGACGGTCGGGACCGTCCAATGAGCCTCCCAACGCGCGTGCTCGTCGTCGACGATGAGCCGATGCTCGTGAATCTGCTGCATCACTTGCTCGATCACGCCGGATTCGAGGTCACCACCGCCGCGAACGGCGCCGAGGCACTCACCCTCGTGCGCGCGCGACCGTTCGAGCTCGTCCTCAGCGACCTCATGATGCCGGTGATGGACGGCACGGCGCTGCTCGAGGCCGTCCAGCGGGAGGCCGACCCGCCGCCGGTCGTCATCCTGACCGGGTACGGCGATCAGGCCGACCCGGTGCTCCGCGCGAATGGCGCACGCGAGGTGCTCGGCAAGCCGATCTCCCCGGCCGCCCTCATCGCGGCGGTGCATCGGCACGCGCGGCCGCGCGCGTAGCCGCTGCGGCCGCTTGCAGTCGTGCGGCGAGCACGGTGACCTGCGCACGCGCGCGCGCCCAGTCCTGCGCGTCCACCGCCTCCTGCACGCCGGGGAGCGTCATGGCGGCGTAGGTGTACTTGGGCGCGTACAGGACATGCTTGAACCAGGGCCGACCGGGGATGCCCTCGGCGCTCAGCAGGGACTGCTCCACCCGCCGCATCGCCTCGTTCATGCGCGCCAGCCGCGCCGTACGGGCGGCACTCGGCGCCTGCGCGAGCGTCGTGCGCAGCGCCGTCTCCAGGCGCACCGCCTCCGCGCGCCATGACGCCTCGGCGGCACGCGCGGACGCGAGGTCCACCTGCCCCGCCACGCCCGGTACGGCCGCGAGCGCGTCGAGGAACCCGCGCACCCGATCCGCATAGAGCCCGAAGTCGTGCGGATAGTGTTCCGCGTTGGCCAGCCGCAACGCCATCCGGCCCCACACGTCGCCCATCGCGGTCATGTAGCGGTAGCCGGGGTCGCCGAAGTGCTCCATCCAGTAGGCGTCGTCATAGATGGAGTGATAGACGCCGTAGTCGCCGCCGAAGGCCATCTCCACCACGGGCAATCCGAGGAAGTTGAGGAACACGGTGTAGTCCGAACCCGAGCCGAGCGCATTGCCGGGATAGTCGATCGGTCGCGACACGTTGGCGGCGCGCGTCGCACCACCACCGATCACCGCCGCGCGCTCCGACTCGATCGCCTTCCCCCAGCTCTCGAGCACGCTGCCGCTCCGCCCCGGGTCGCGCACATCCCGCACCGTCTCGGCCACGAGAACGTTGAGCGACGCGATCGCGCCCGCCTCGAAGTCGGGACCGCTCGTGGAGCCGTCGACGTTTAGGTACGCGATCGCGTTCTGCCGGAGGTCTTCGGCGAACTGTTCGCCCCATTCCGTCGACCCGGTCAGGTGCCACTCCTCCGCGTCCCAGCTCGCGAAGACGACCGAGCGCCGCGGCCGCTTCCCTTCCCGCGCGAGACCGCCGAGCACGCGCGCGAGCTCGAGTTGCGTCGCGGTGCCCGACGACGGATCGACCGCGCCGAACACCCAGGCGTCGCGATGATTGCCGAGCACGACGTACTTGTCCGGTTCCTCGCTGCCGAGGATGCGGCCTTCGACGACCCAGATGGGCCGTGTCGCGCCGTCCATGTCGACCTTCACGCGCACCGTCGCCGGCCCACCGCCCACGTGATAGGTGAACGGCATCGCCCCCTGCCACTCGGCCGGTGCCACGGGCCCACCGAGCGCGCGGAGGAGCGGCGCGGCATCGCGGTACGACATGGGCACCGCGATGATGCGCGGGATCTGCGCGGACTCCCGCTCGTCGATCCGCGGCACGCCCGGGATGGAGGGGACGCCGGGGGTGAGGGGATCGCCCGCATACATGAAGTCATAGGAGAGCGCACCGCGCTGGATGTGACTCTCCGGTCCCCACGGTCCATCGGGGAAGGTGGCCCCCTTCGCGAAGCCGTCCTGCGCCGGATCGGAGTAGATGATGAGCGCCTTGAGTCCGCGCCGCTCGGCAGTGAGCGCCTTGAAGCCGCGATAGCTGTACGGCACCGAGTAGCGCACGATCGCGATCTTCCCCTTGAGGTCGATCCCCTGCGCCTCGAGCCAGTCGTAGTCCGCGGGGTTGCCGCTCGATGCGTACACGAGCTCGCCCGTGACGTCGCCCGAGGCGGACATGCCGAGGTAGGTGAGCCCGGGATCCTGCGCCGTGTGCGGGTCGGCGAGGTAGGCGTCCTCGCGCAGGGACGCGACGTAGCGCGTGGGGGCGACCATCTCCACGCGCACCTCACGCGGCCAGGGGAGGAGCACGTCGTACCGCCGCAACTGCACCTGCTCGAGGCCGTAGGCCTTCCACTTCTCGGCGAGGAACTGCGCCAGCTCGTAGTTGCGCGCCGAGCCCGCCGGGTGCGGCTGGTCGGTGAAGTGCCGGAAGAAGGCGCGCACCGAGTCGCGGTCGAGGCGCGCCGCGAGCGCCTCTTCGACTGAGCGCTCGGCGGCCGCGGCGGCGGGTGAGAAGCCCCGCATCGCGGTCGCGGGCTGCTGCACGAGGTTCGGCCGGGCATCCGCGGCCGCAGCAGCGAGCGCGACGACGGCGATGACGGCAGGGAGGAGCGCCAGCGGGAATCGGCGAGGCATGGTCGGTCCGGTGAGGGACGCGGAGGGCCGAGCGAACCCGGCGTCCGTGTGGCATCTTGCGTGGCAGGAAGATGCAGCGTGCCGGACCGCTCCGCTCCCCGCCTCATGGCCCTCGCCCCGTTCCTCTCGCTGGTCGCGCTACTGCAGGTCGCCGCCCCGGCCGACACCGGCTGGCGTGTCGACCACGACGTGGCCGTCCCCATGCGCGACGGCGTGTCGCTCCGCGCCGACCTGTATCGGCCACGCGAAGGACGTGCGTTCCCGGTACTCGTGTACCGGACGCCGTACGACAAGCGCGAGGTGGTGATCGACTACACGACGGTGCAGCACGCCGTCGCGCGCGGGTACGCGGTGCTCGTGCAGGACGTCCGCGGCCGCTACGCCTCCGACGGCACCTTCGAGGCCTACCGGCAAGAGGGACGCGACGGCTACGACACCATCGAATGGGCGGCGGTGCAGCCCTGGTCGACCGGCGCGATCGGGATGTTCGGGCTCTCCTATCCGGCCGCGGTCCAATGGCTCGCGGCGATGGAATCGCCGCCGCACCTCAAGGCGATCGTGCCGGCGATGAGCTTCGCGAGTCCGCGGCAGTTCTTCTATTCGGGCGGGGCGTTCGACCTGAGCTGGGCGTCATGGACCTGGATGAACATCGCACCGGACCTGCGCCGACGGCTCGGTCTCGCGGGAGCGCGCACCTACGCCGAGGCGGATTCGACCTGGGAACGCGAGGAGGCGCGCGTGCTCGCGCAGCGTCCGTTGCTCGACCTCCCTGATTTCCGGCCGATCGCGCCCTGGTACTACGAGTGGATGCGACACGAGCCGAGCGACCCGTGGTGGGATTGGGCCGAGCTCTCTGGGCGGTACAGCCGCACGACGGCGGCCGTGCTCAACCTCAGCGGATGGCATGACGAGGCCTACGGCCCGAACGGCGCCACGCGCAACTTCATGGGGTTGGTCGCGGCGCGAGGGACGGCCGCCGCGCGCACGGCCATGCGCATCGGGCCTTGGGTCCACGGCGTCGACGCCACCGCGCGCACGCGCAGCGGGGAACGCGAGTTCGGGCCCGACGCGGCGATCGACTACGACGAGGTGATCCTCCGCTGGCTCGACCATCATGTGCGCGGGATCGACAACGGCGTCGACCGAGAACCACCGGTGCGGGTCTTCGTCATGGGCGCGAACCGGTGGCGCGACGCCTCCACTTGGCCGTTGCCGGGCATGGCCGCCGAGACACTCTGGTTCGCGCCGAGTGGCGCGCTCACGGCACGCGCGCCGAGCACACCCCGCGCCGCGAGCAGCTTCGTTTCCGACCCCGATGATCCGGTGCGCGATCCGTTCGACGCGCGGTACGGTGCGCACGACTTCCGCACGCTCGCCGCCCGCAACGACCTCCTCACCTTCGAGACGGCGCCGCTGGCCGGGCCGCTCGAGGTGATCGGTGGCATCACCGTCGAACTCCACCTCGAGACGGACGCGCGCGACGTGGACGTCTACGTGAAGCTGCTCGATGTCGCGCCCGACGGCACAGCGTACAACCTGATGTCGCCGGGGCTCGAACTGTTGCGGGCGTCGTACCGCGAGCCGGAGCGGGGCCGTCAGCTGTTGGAGCCGGGACGCACCTACCTGCTCCGCCTCGGCGACCTGATCACCGCCAACGAGTTCGCCGCGGGTCACCGCATCCGCGTCCAGGTGATGGGCGCGTTCCAACCGCACTTCTCGCTCAACCTGCAGACGGGAGCGCACGTGAACACCAGCGCGGTCGCGCAGCGGGCGCGGATCACCATCCGCCATGACCCGGCGCATCCATCACGGCTCGTGCTGCCGGTCCGGCCGCGCGACGGGCGCTAGACCGTCTCGAGCGCGGCCAGCCAGGTCAGGACCGCGATCAGCCCGAGGAAGTTCGCCAGCGTACGCGCATCACCACGGCCCGTCTCGCGTGCGAACGCGCGCCAGATGGTGACCGCGAGCGGCAGCAGGATGAGCTGCACCCCCGACACCTGCCACGCCACCGCGAAGGCCGCGACGACGGCGAGCCGTTGCGCGCGATTGAGCACCTTGATACCGTGCGAGCCGTCGAGCCCGAAGAAGGGGATGAGGTTGAAGAGGTTGATGAACCCCGTCAGCTCGGCGATCGCCATCCAGGTCGCGCTGCCCGTCCACTTGGCCGCAGCGAAGGCGGCCACGCCCGCGCCCGCACCCCAGATGGGGCCGGCGAGGCCGACATAGGCATCCTCGCGCGGATCGGAGACGCGCTTGGAGTACGCGACGAACGCCCCGAGCCCCGGCACGAACATCGGCGCGCTCGGCTTGATGCCCAGGCGCAGCAGCGCGGCGACGTGCCCCATCTCGTGGATGTAGATGCTCACCACGAGTCCCAGCGCGAGCGGCCAGCCGAACGCCGCCCAGTACACGCCGAAGAACCCGAACATCGAGATGAGTGTCGGGAGCTTCGTGAGCCCGAGCAGCAGGAACTTCCCCTTGGTGAGTAGCAGCACGGCCACCGCGCCCACGCCGCCCGCCCAGCGCTTGTACCAGGGCCCCTGCGGCGGTGGTGGTTCGCCGCCGAGGTGCGGATCGGCGTCGGCGATGCGGGCGACGAGCGCTTCGAGCCTTGCCGTGATCACCGCATGCTGCTGCGTGGTGGCCGGCAGGAGGGACAGCGCCTCCTCCCACGCGCCGCGCGCCTCACGCAGCTTCCCGGCGCGCTCCGCCGCCTCTGCCGTCGCGGCGACTGAGCGCAACCGGTCGGCGTGGACGAGTGTCTGGCAGGCCGGGCAGGCGAGCGCGCTCGCGGCGAGCTCGGTCCCGCACGTCGCGCAGCGACGGGCGGTGAACGGCGGGGGAGCGGTCATCTCAGGTCGCGGCGGACCCGACGCGGAACGGGCCTTCGAAGACGACGCTCGGCTGTCTCGCCTGCTGCCAGGCCTGCATCATGCCGAAGCCGATGATGAGTGCGCTGAGGAACCCGCCCGTCGCGCCGTCGAAGATCGCCGAGATCGGCTGCAACAGCGCCGCGACGATGATGCCTGCGAGTGTGAGTCCCGCGCGGACGCCGCCCTCGTAGAGGAACGGGAAGTACGCCATCGCGACGGAGACGTAGACGAGCAGGGCGCCGATGACCTGCAGCACGCGGCCGCCCCGACCGTCCGCGCCGGCGCGCAGGGCCTTGCCGATCATCCAGCCCGAGAGGATGGAGACGAGGCCGATCTCGAGGTTCGCGAAGCGGATCACCGCCCAGTAGACGAGCGCCCCCGCGAGGGTCGCGACGAGACCGAACACGAGTGCCTTCGCGATCGTCGCCGGCGCCGTCGCCCCCCCGGCCGCGAGGGCGAGTACCGCGCGACACGCATCGCACACCGGTTCGCCATTCGCGGTGTGGTAGCTCTCCGAGATCGGGCGCCGGCAACTCGCGCAGGTCACTCCCGCGCTTCCGCCGACGCTCACGGGCATCACGGGGATCGCGCGGTCGAACGACAGGGCGTCGTCGGTCTCAGGTCGGTCGGTCATGGCGCCGGGGAGGGGTGGACCGCAATGTCGCTCAACACCGCCGCACGCGGTACTCCGCGAAGCGCGCCCCGCACCGTGTGGGGCGCTGTTCGTCCCGCGACCGCACCACCACGAACCGGCGGTCGAGCGTGCGCTCGCTCTGGCGTGCGTACTTCGAGGAGTGGCACGCCGCCGATCGCGAGGGCCATCCCCAGGAGACCGAGGGCGAGTCGCATGGCTGGAAAGTGGTGCGTCCGGCCCCGGCGGGGCAATATTCCCGCATGACGAAGACTGCCCTGCTCCGTTCCGGCGCCGCGCTCGTCGCGGGCGCCCTCCTGCCGCTCGCCGCCGCGCAGGCTCAGCGCGCCCGCCCCGCCGCACCGACCGCCGCGCCGCCAGCCGCTCCCGCGTACGACCCCAGCCTCTACGTCTCGGGCACCGCCACCGCCCCGCTCTTCAAGTCGCTGCGCTGGCGCAACGTGGGACCCGATCGCGGCGGACGCGTCGACGCCGTCGTCGGCGACCTCGCCAAGCCCTTCCTCTTCTACATGGGCTCGGTGAACGGCGGCGTCTGGCGGACCACCACCGGCGGCCAGACCTGGCAGAACATCACCGACGGCAAGACCGACATCTCCTCGGTCGGCGCGATCACCGTCGCCCCGAGCGACCCGAACGTCATCTACGTCGGGACCGGCGAGTCGCAGCTGCGCGAGGACCTCACCTTCGGCACCGGGATGTACCGCTCCACCGATGCCGGCCAGAGCTGGCAGCACCTCGGCCTCGTGGATGCGCAGCAGATCACCGACATCATCGTCGACCCGCGCGATGCCGACCGCGTCTACGTCTCCGCCATCGGCCACGCCTTCGGCCCCAACCGGGAGCGCGGCGTCTTCCGCACGCTCGACGGCGGACGGACGTGGAAGCAGGTCCTCTTCGTCGACGACTCGACCGGCGCGCAGGACCTCGCGATCGATCCGGCCAATCCCCGGATCCTGTACGCCTCGTTCTACAAGTTCCAGCGCACGCCCTGGTCGATGCTCGCCGGCGGCGGCCGGAGCGGCCTCTGGAAGACGACCGATGGCGGCGAGACCTGGACCGAGATCTCCCGGAACCCGGGGATCCCGCGCACGCCGCTCGGCAAGATCGGCATCGACGTCTCCCGCGCGAACCCGCGCCGCCTCTACGCGAGCATCGAGGCCCCCGACTCCACCGGCGGCTTCTTCCGCTCCGACGACGCCGGGGCGACCTGGGAGCGCATGAACGACGATGCGCGCATCTGGGTCCGCAACTGGTACTACTCCACCGTCACCGCCGACCCGAAGGACGAGAACACGGTCTACGTGATGAACCTCTCCGTCCTCAAGTCGATCGACGGCGGCCGGACGTTCACCGAGATCGACGCGCCGCATGGCGACATGCACATCCTCTGGGTCGACCCCAATGACCCGCGGCGCATGATCCTCGGCAATGATGGCGGCGCGACGGTGAGCTTCGACGGCGGCGTCACCTGGTCGAGCCAGCACAACCAGCCCACCGCGCAGTTCTATCACGTCAACACCGACGACCAGTTCCCCTATCGCATCTACGGGGCCCAGCAGGACAACTCGGCGATCTCCATCGCCTCGCGCAGCGACTACGGCGCGATCGGCGAACGCGACTACTTCTCCGTCGCCGGCTGCGAGAACGCGACGATCGCCATCGACCCGCGCGACCCGAACATCACGTACGGCGGGTGCTACCTCGGCCAGTTCTCCCGCTACGACCATCGGGCGCGGCAGGAGCGCGACATCTCCGTCACCGAGATCAACTGGGACGGCTACGCCGCGAAGGACGTGCGCGAACGCTTCCAGTGGACCTTCCCCGTGCTCGTCTCGAAGCACGATCCGCGCACGCTCTACGTGACCTCACAGCACGTCTGGCGCTCGCGCACCGAGGGCGCGAGCTGGGAGCGCATCAGCGGCGACCTCACGGCCAACGACCCCGCCACGCTCGGGCGCACCGGCGGCCCCATCCACGGCGAGATGACCGGCGCCGAGTGGTACGGGACGATCTACGCCTTCGCCGAATCGCCCGTGCAGAAGGGCGTCCTCTGGGCCGGCTCCGACGACGGGCGCGTGCACGTCTCGCGCGACGAGGGCGCCACCTGGCAGGACGTCACGCCCCCGGGGTACGGCCGCTTCACGCGGACCGCGCACATCGATGCGTCGCCGCACGACGCGGGAACGGTCTACGTCGCGGCCAACCGCTACCAGCAGGACGACTTCGCCCCGTACCTCTGGAAGAGCAGCGACTACGGGCGTACCTGGACGCGGATCGTCACCGGCATCCCGCGCACCGCCTACACGCGTGTCGTGCGCGAGGACCCTCGGCGCCGAGGACTGCTCTATGCCGGGACCGAGTACGGCGTGTGGGTCTCGCTGGATGACGGCGCGACCTGGCAGCCGCTCCAGCTCAACCTCCCGCGCGTGAGCGTGCGCGACCTGCGCGTGCAGGGGAACGACCTCATCGCCGCGACCCATGGACGCGCCTTCTGGGTGATCGACGACCTCTCGCCGCTGCGTCAGCTCGCCGACAGCGTGCGCTCGCGGCCGGCGCATCTCTTCCAGCCCGCCACTGCCGTGCTCTTCGGTGCGGGCGGCGGCGGGAGCTTCACCGGGGCCAACCCGCCATCGGGTGTCATCGTCGACTGGCACCTCCGCGACCTCCCCGCCGCGAAGGCGCGCCTCGAGTTCACCGACGCGCAGGGCACCGTGCTGCGCCGCTTCGCCAGCGCGGACTCGGCGGTGCACGCCGACAGCCTCTCCTTCGCGCCCGCCGACTCCATCGTCCCGCTGCGGCGGGGCACGAACCGCTTCGTCTGGAACCTGCGCTCCACCGCGGCCCCGCGCCTGCCGAACACCGTGATCGACTACGGCACCCTGCGCGGTCCGTCCGTTCCCCCCGGCGAGTACGGCGTGCGGTTGATCATCGGCGCAGACACGCTCGCGCGCCGCTTCACCGTCGTCGCCGATCCGCGCGTGACTTCGACGCAGGCCGACCTCGTGGCACAGTACGCCGCGGCCCGCCGCACGATCGACCGCCTCCAGTCGGTGGTGGACCACGTGAAGCGCGCCGAGGACCTGCAGGCGCAGCTCACCGACCGGGCCAAGCGGGCGGCGGATCCGGCCGTGGTCACGATGCTCACCGACTCGGCCAACGCGGTCCGCAGGAAGATCGAGGCGGTGCGCGCCGAACTCTACGAGGTCGGGTGCCACGTCGACCAGTGCACGCTCGACATGCCGACCAAGCTGTACAACAAGTACATCACGCTCAACATGCAGCTGCAGTCGGGGGCGTACGCGCCCACGAAGCAGCACGGGGAGATCTACCAGACGCTCACGACGCAGCTCGATGCGCAGCTGAAGGAGCTCGAGCGGATCGAGAGCGACGAACTGGCGCGCTTCAACGCGTTGCTGGAGCAGCACGGATTGCCTGCGGTGCACGTGCCGGCGCGGAAGCCGATCGCATGAGGCGGCCTGGGACCTCGACGCTGGCCCTCGGGCTCGGCGCCGCGTGCGCGCTGGCGCTCGCGGGCGTGTCGACCGCCGCACCTGCGCAGGGCGTCGATCCGATCCTCGTCCGAGGACGTCGCGCCGACGTCCTCGTGCACGCGCCCGCCGCGCGCGATTCGGCCTTCGATGCCGCGCGGCTCGCTCACCTCGTCGCGGGGTGCCGGCTCGCGATGGAGATCCACCCCGCCGACAGCGCCGATTTCGTCTCGCGCCCCGCCCCACCGTTCCCGCTCGACGTCTGGCAGGTGCGCGACGCGGTCGTGCTCATGGTGCTGCCGGCCGCCGAACGACTGGTGGATTGCGACGACCCGCGCACGCAGGCCGCGCTCGCCCCCGTCCGCGGGCTCCGCGTCACGCTCGACACGACCTACTCCGACAGCCGCGACATCGGCGAAGTCATCGTGCGCCGCGGCGAACAGGTCCTCCGGCCGATGGTGGTGGAGCGCCACGCGGTGCGGCGACTGGGCGCAGGTGGCTTCCGCACCCCGCGCGACGCCTACCTGCGGCTCGCGTTCGATCGGGCGACGCTCGACCCCGGGCCAACGGGCGTCAGCGATGACCTCACCGTAGAGGTGCGCTCCCCGAGTGGCGAGGTCGGTGAGCGGATCGCCCTGCCCTGGGTCGCGGTGCGCGTCGCCTGGGAGTCTTCGCTCGCGGCGCGCCCCGTCCTCGGGGCGACCGTCGTCGCGCCGGTCGCACTGCGTGCTCCCGCCGATCCGCGCCTGGGCGCGCTCCACTCCGCCTACGGCGCCGGCGAGCAGGAGCGCGTCGTGCGGCTCGCCGTACCGCATTTTCTCGGCGCGCCGACGAACGAGGCCGTGAGGCGCGACGCGCGCCTGCACGCGACGCTCGCACTGCTCGCGCTCGGCGACACCGCCTCCGCACGCGTCGTGGGCGCGACGCTGCTCCAGGACGCTCCCTGCCTGACGTTCGATCCGGGGGCCGCCGAGGGGGCACGCACCGTGCTCGCCGCGTTGCGCCGCCCGACGGCGCGTTGCGAGGCTCAGTCCACCCGCCGCACCCTGCTGCGCGGCGCCCTGCTCCCCGGCTTCGCCCGCCCCGGCTCGGGGGCGCGCATGGACTCGCGCGTGCTGGTGGGGCTCACGGCGATCGGCGCAACGGTGGCTGCCGTGCGGCTCCACGACATCGCGCACGAGCACTACGGCACGTATCTGGCGTACCAGGCGCGATATGTCGCGCCGAGCGAGATCAACTCCGACATGCAGAAGCTCCACAGCAAGGCGGAGCAGGCGCGTCACGCGTCGGTCGCCGTCGGGACGATCGGCGCCGCGGTGTGGATCGGGCAGGGATTGCTCGCGCTCCGCCGCGAGCGGGCCTTCGCCGCCGACCTCGCCGCCGTGCAGGACCTCGGCCGCGCGCGCGTCGCTCGACTCGCCCCGAGCGTGGGTCCCTCCGCGCTCGGACTCACGCTCTCCTTCAGCTGGTGAGGCGCCCCATGCGACCCTCGACCCCCGCGCGTCGGCACCACGCCATGCGGGCCGCGCTGTCGCTCCTCGCGACGGCCGCGCTCGCATCGTCGTGCTACGACGGCCCGTTCGCACACGCCAATCCCAACGATCCGGCGGCACGCTTCACCATGCGGCTGGAATCGGATCGCGACACCGTCTCCCCGGCGCATCCGGCGGTGCAGTACTCATTGGTGACCGAGCCGGCCTTCCCTGGATACGCACCCATCTGGTCGGTGAGCATCGATACGATGATCGTGCACGTCGAGAACGGCCGCTTCACGCTCAACGAGCCGCCCGAGGTGTTCCAGACGGTCCAGGTGACGGCGCGCTACATGAGCCGCTCGGTCACGACGTCATTGGTGATGGCTCCGACGCCGTAAGGCACGACGTCGGAGCCACCCCGATGGCGTCACCACTCACATCGCGATCCGCCCCATCTGCTGCCGGATCTTCTCGAGATACTTCTTGAAGAACTGCTTGTGGATGTCGTTCATGTCGATCTCGCGTCCCTGGATGTACGACTGCTCGACGTTCGAGGTCATGTCCAGCGGCGTGCCGGTGGTGATGAGGAGCGTGGCCTGCTTCCCCACCTCGAGCGAGCCCACCTTGTCGGCGATGCCCATGAACTCGGCGGCGTTGATCGTGACCGCCTTCAGGGCCTCCTCCTCGGGCAGGCCGAAGGCGACCGCTACCCCGGCCTCCCACGGCAGGCGATAGCTGTAGAGGCCGCCCGAGCCACCGGCGATGGCGAATCGGACTCCGGCGGCGAAGAGCTGCGCGGGAGCGTTGTACCGCCCGTCATACCCCTCGGAGTTGCGGTCCGGCGCGGCCATCGTGGACGTGAGGATGACCGGCACGTTCTCCGCCTTCAGGCGCTCGGCCACGTGGATGGCGTCGCGTCCGCCGCGGATGACGAGGCGCACGCCCTCCTCCTTCGCCCAGGTGATCGCGTCGTTGATCTGCGCGACGCCCTCGGCGGCCACCACCACGGGGATCTCGCGGTTGAGCGCCGGGATCATCGCGGCGTAGCGCGTGTTGGTCGTCACCGTCTGCCCCGCCGCCACGGCGTCGCGATACGCGCGCGCCTCGGCGAAGTAGTCCTTGATCGCCTGCACCTGCTCGGCGTAGGTCTTGGGCGCGGGCTGCGGACGCCCACCGAAACCGCCCGGGGGGCCACCGCCGCCGAACCGACGCGGCCGCGCGTTCGGGTCGGGCCACGCCACGTTGAGCGCCGCGGCGCCCTTCATCGACATCTCCTCCCACGTCCATCCCTCGAGGGACATCGCGGACGAGAGCCCCGAGATCACGCCACCCTCCGGCGTGCTGAACGCGACGAGCACCCCGGCGGAACGCGTGGTCCCGATGTGCCGGCTCTCGGCGTTCACCGCGACCTCGGCCCGTACGTTCGGGTTGAAGTCGCCGAGCTCGGTGATGTCGTTGGAGACCTCGACCGATCCGATCTCCGTGATGCCGACGGTGCTGTAGGCGTCGACGAGTCCCGGGTAGATGTGCTTCCCGGTCAGGTCCACCACCTTCGCCCCACGCGGCACCGCGATCTCCGGGCCGCCGATCGCGGTGATCTTGCCCGCCTCCATCACGATCGTGCCGTTCTGGATCACACCTTTGGTGACGGTATGGATGGTGGCCCCGCGCAGCACCACCGGCTGCGTCTGGGGCGCCGTCGGCGTGAGGACCTGTGCCGCCGCGCGCGTCGGGGTCAACAGGAGCGGGGCGGCACTGGCGAGTGCGAGCGCCATCGCGCCGGACGCGATGCGGTACAGCCGTGGCCGCCCTGCGCGGCGCGTCGTGCTCTCGGTCCCGGTCATGGTCGGTGTCATGGTGAGGGTCATGGTCAGTCGTGCTCCGGCGCACGGCCACGGGCCGGGCCCGCGCCGGTCGGCGCGTCCGGGGTGCCGGCGGAGAGGATGGCCTGGAGCAGCTGCGCCCGCTGCGTCGCGATCTCGGTGCGGAGCCGCGCGTCCTCCTCGAGCGAGAAGTACTTGCGGCCATCCACCCACGTCTGCTCGGCGCGCGTGAACTGCGAGAGCGGGTTGCCGCTCCAGATCACGAAGTCGGCGTCCTTGCCGGCCTCGAGCGAGCCGACGCGGTTGTCGATCGCGATCGCCCGCGCGGCCTGGTTCGTGACCGTCGAGAGGGCCTGCACCTCCTCGACGCCCGACCGCAGGAGCTTGCCGGCCTCCCAGTTCATGCGCGTGGAGATCTCCGCGTCGTCCGAGTGCAGCGACGTCACCACGCCCGCCTCCATGAGGAGGCGCGCGTTGTACGAGGTCGCATCATACGATTCGAGCTTGAACGCGCCCCAGTCGCTCCAGACCACCGCGGCGACGCCGGCGTTCTTGAGCTCGGTGGCGATCTTGTACGCCTCGACGCCGTGCTGCAGCGTCTGGATCCGGAAGCCGAACTCCTCCGCCAAGCGCACGAGCGCGAGGAACTCGTCGGCGCGATAGCCGTGCGACGACACGAGGAGCTTCTGGTTCAGGATGTCGAGGATCGCCTCCATGCGGAGGTCGCGACGCGGCGGGATGCCCTTCTTGTCGGACGCCTCCCAAGCCTTCCATTCCTTCTCGTAGTCGCGCGCGGCGAGGAAGTGGTCGCGGATGATCTCCTGCACGCCCATGCGCGTGTTCGGATAGCGGTTGGGGCTGCGCTTGGGGTTCTCGCCGAGCGCGAACTTCACCGTGCGCGGCGGGTTCTCGAAGCGCTGCTCGTCCGGCAGCATGCCCCAGCGGTTCTTCACGTAGACGTTCTCGCCGCCGATCGGATTCGCCGAGCCGTGCTTGACCATCTGCATGGTGAGACCACCGGCGAGCTGCCGGTACATCCAGATGCTGTTGTGCGTGAGCACATCTCCCATCCGCACTTCCGGGACGATCGCGAACCCGCTCTCGTTCACCGAGGTCACACCGGTGTGCGAATGCGGATCGATGAGGCCCGGTGTCACGTGCTTGCCGGTCGCGTCGATCACCACCGCGCCACGCGGCGCCACGAGCCCCTTGCCCACCTGCACGATCTTGCCGGCGCGCACCAGCAGGTCCGCGTTCTCCATCCGCCCCTGCGGTCCCTGGGTCCACACGGTGGCGTTGCGCACGAGGACGACGGCAGGCTGCTCGGGGATCGACGCGCGGCCGTACTCCATCATCGGGCGGATGAACGGCAGGTCGATCTGCGGGACGCGGCGCGCGACGGTCCCGCGCGCCGGTCCTTCGTAGACCTCGGTCCGCTTGCCGCGGAACGCCGGGTCGGTGCCATTCGGGAGCGACGTCCACCCGAAGACCTCCTCACCGCTCACCGAGCCGGACATGAGGACGGTCCCCTCGTAGCCGAGCTGGTCACCGGCGAACGTCACCTCGAGACGTCCCGTCTCGGCGATCACGCGGGCCGACGCGAGGTTGATGGCGCGACGCCCTTCGCGTTCGATGCTCCCGCGGATGCGGTTCAGCGGGCCTTCGAGGACGAGCGTGGCATTGAAGCCATCCGCATCGGTCGAGACGATGGCCCAGGTGCCGCGCGGATCGACCTGCGGCGGCCGGGTCACGCCGTAGCGCGCGCCCTGCACCCACACGTCGCGGATGGTGGCATCCTGCGTGAAGAGGTCCCCGTCCGTGACGATGAGGTTGGCGACCTTGCCCACCGCGATGGTGCCGTGCGTGCGCTCGATGCCGAGCCAGGCGGCCGGCACCGTGGTGAGCGCGGCGAGCGCCTTGTCAGGGGCGAGGCCGCGCGAGACGGCGACGCGGAGGTTGGGGAGGAACTGCGTGAGCGTGGAGAGCCCGTCCGTGGTGAGGGCGAACGGCACGCCCGCCGCGGAGAGCTGCGCCGGGTTGGTCGGCGCGAGGTACCAGTGTCGCATCTGCGCCAGCGAGACGTTGAGCGCCAGCTCGGGGCTCGACACGTCGGGCGCGTCCGGGAAGTTGAGCGGGACGATCAGCGGCTGCGTGCGGCCCTTCAGCACGTCGATCAGCCGGTACTCCATGCCGTTGCCGCGGAACCACGGCGTGAGCTTGTAGTCCTTGGCGAGCGTGAACGCGCGGAGGTACTCCTCCTCGCTCTCGGTCTGGAAGAGCACCGCCTGCTTGCCCTGCACCGCGGCGGCGAGCGCCCCGAGGGCCTCGCTCCGCTCCGGCGGCAGCACCGAGCGGCCGCTCGCCTCATACGCGGCGTTGGCGCGGATGTACCACTCGGCGTCCATGAACGTCTGTCGCATGAGGGCGACGGTCCCCATGCTCGAGTTGGGATACATCCCGCCGAGCTGGAAGGAGCGGTTGAAGCCGACGGCCTGCAGCAGGTCGGCGCGCAGGACGCGCTCCCGCACGCCGGCGTCGCTCAGGTTCACCACCGACGCGGTGCCGCGGAAGATGCCCTGCTTGGGCACCGCGAGGGCGGCCCCGAAGCCGAGCGAGCGCAACGCCACGCGCCGGGTGGAATCGTCCTTCATGCTCGCGGTGGTGCTGAACCAGGCGCGCACCTGCGGGTTCCAGTGCGTCGGCCCGACATCGCCGCCCTGCGGCACCGCGTCCATGCCGAGGTCGGCATGGGCGTCGATGAAGCCCGGGTAGATGGTCTGGCCCTTGAGGTCCCAGATCCGCGCGCCGGCCGGCGGCCGCAGGTTCTTCCCCACGGCGGTGATGACGCCGTTCCGGATGACGACGGTGGCGCTGTCGAGCACCTGCCCGGGTGACGTGACGACGCGTGCGCCGACGAGGGCGTGGAAGCCGGTGCCGGCGTCGCGAAGCCCGGTCACGGGCTCGGTGCGCGAGGATTGCTGGGCGCCGAGTCCGCCGGCCGACAGTGCGCCGGCGAGCAGGAGACCGAGGCTCAGGAGCGTGCGGGAAGCTCTCACGAGGTACTCCGTGGGAGACGGCCGTTGCCGCAGGACGGCCGTCGAGGGAACGAGAGGACTGGCGCCTGCATCGCCTGAACGCGCGTCGTGCGTGACGCGACTTATAGAATGGGCTTACGGACCGGGGGACGCAAACGCTGGGGGGAGGACGTCGATATCACTTTGTGCCGTCTCCCCTCCCGAAGCGCCCGGGTCGCGGCGAGCATTCCCTTCGTGCGGCGCGTTCCTCGCCGCGCGAACTCGTACGCGCTGCCCAGAGCAAACCCGTCGAAAGGCGGGGACGCAGAGCCACGGGGCTTCGCCGTCGTCATCGACGGCATGCCAGCCGGGTCGCCAGCCTCCTCGACCAGTACGCTGGTCACCCGCTGGCGGCCCCGCATTACGGGACCTCCGGCGGGCCACACCCCCGGAGGTCCTCATGCCGTTCAAGCACAAGTTGTCGCGCCGCCTCGCGGCGCTCTACGTCACCTGCATCACAGCGCTCGCCGTCGGGTGCGCTGACGCCCCCACCAGCAACGCCGATGCGGTGCCGACGCGCTCCGAGGCACTGGATCCCGCGCTCGCGGTGAGCACCAGCAGCGCGATCGGCCAGCGCATCTCCGCCGACAGGTGGGTGCAGGTCTTCTCGCTGGCGTCGCGGCGCTCGCGGCAACTCGGCAGGCAACGCGGCGGCGCGCAGGGCACGATCGTCGACGGCCCGAGCGCGATCACCAGCACCGACCCGTATCCGCTCTTCCTGGTGAACTTCGACTCCGGTGTGGACGGCTGGGTCCTCGGCGCCTATCTCAGCCTCCTCGCGCCGCTCCCCGCCCCGACACCCACTCCCACCCCGACGCCGACGCCAACGCCGGCGCCCGTCGCGAGCATCACGCTCACGCCCGCGAGCGCGACCGTGGCGATCGGCGCGACGCAACAGCTCGCCGCGACGCTCCGCGACAGTGCCAGCACCGTGCTGACCGGGCGCACCGTCACGTGGACAAGCACCAACAACGCCGTGGCGACCGTGAGTGCGAGTGGCACCGTCACGGGCATCGCGACCGGTACCGCGACCGTGTCGGCCTCGAGTGAAGGGCGATCGGCGACGGCGGCGATCACCGTGCCCGCGCCGCCCGCACCACCGGGCGTGAGTGCCGCGAACTTCGCATCGCGCTGGGGGACGGCGACGGGGGCGACGCAGAGCGCCTTCCTCGACACCGGCAGTCCGACCCCTTGGGGCTTCGTCTGCTGCTCCAGCAACACCAACACCACCGTCACGACCGCGGCCGCGCTCGGCCTGCAGCAGTGGCCGGCCGGCAGCAACGTGTACCGGGTCGGCGTGCAGAGCGGGACGGGCATCCAGACCCACCAGCTCGTCGCCGACCTCGGCGCACCGACCGCCAACAGCCATCGGTACTTCCGCTACTACCTGCAGGTCGCGTACGGCGACGATCACGGCTCGGCGTCCGAGAGCAGCATCGAACACGGCGTCGAGACGTCCCCCTCGACCTCCGGCGGCGGACGCGGGCTCAACATGTACCGCCTCCCGCGCAACGACGGCACGTGGTTCCCCGCGTTCCGTGACATCGCAAGCGGCTGGCGTTACGTCGCCTCCGACCTGCGGCTCGCGAAGAACCGTACGTATCGCCTGGAGTGGCATGTGACCTATCTCGCCGCCACGTACAGCCTGCAGATCCGCATCTATGATGGCGCGGGCGTGCTCGTCGCGACCGAGAACGACTTCTTCCAGTACGTCCCCACGCGCAACACCGCGGCGCGCCTCGGCGCGGCCCAGTTCGCGTACGCGGCGGCGGACCATCGGTTCTTCCGCGTCGGCACCAACGGACCCGGGTCGAACTTCCCGCTCGCCAACCTCCGCACCGACAACCTCTTCCTCCACGGCGCCGTCGCCGTCTGCGCGACGGGCTGGTGCGGTCCGGTCACGCCGTAACACGCTCGCGGATCGTATTGAACGCGCGGGGGCGCGGCACCAGGTGCCGCGCCCCCGCGTGCCGCGCATCCACTGCGATGCTATGGCCGATCGAACGCCCCGACCTCCTCTCCCAACAGCGACGCCACCGGCGTCACGCGATACAACCGTGTCAGCTGGTTCCCGAACGTGAGTCGCCATACCGGAACGCCGGACGGCGTCACTTCGACCGCCGTGATCGGCCCCGTCGACCCGTTGTGCCCGGCGAACATCCCGAACAGCACCGCCGTGTTGCCGTTGGGCAGCCGTCGCGCCGAGCCCACCAGCGCCGCATAGATCTCCGGCACGTGCCGGTACTCCCAGACCTTCGTCGCCGTGTCGTTGGCGAGGTCGAGCTGGTACTCGATCGCCCGCGAGTAGCGCACGCCGGCGCGCTCGTAGCCGTTGTCGAACACGAGCACGCGCCCGTTCGTCGGCTCCGACACGTAGTGTTGCCCGAGCGGCCGATCCTCTGGTGCGAGACCGAGCGACCCGACATTCCCGCCCAGACGCCACTCGAGTGATTGGAAGTCCGCGGCGATCGAGATCACCTGATCGGCGTTGCGCAGCGACATCACCACGTTGTTGCGCGGCCCGATGCTGAGGCCGTTACCGTGCAGCCAGTTGCCCGGGACCGACCGCGCGCCGCGCAGCGTGCTCCAGTCGAGGAAGTCGAACGCGCTCCATCGCTTGGTCACGGTCCCCGTTTCCGGCGACCACTCCCAGATCGACTCCCCCACCACCGAGTCGGGGGCGACGAAGCGCGTCTCCATCGCGATGAAGAAGAGCGTATTCGCCGGCGTCGGGATCACGTCATGGTGGATCGTCCCGTAGGGACGCGGCACCGCCGGGGTCGGCTGCGGCAGCGTGTGCACCGTCGTCCCGCCGAGCGTGCGCTCGACAAGGCCCGAAGCCGCCTCGAGCGTGACGATGTTCCCGTTCGCACGCCGCGTCGCGCCGAAGAGCGACCCGACGGTCGGCAGCCAGCCCACGACCTGCCCCTCCTCGATCATCAGCAGCCCGGCGAACTGCGTCGCCCCCACCACCTCGATCAGTGCCACGGGCAGGCTCGGGGTGCCCGTCTGATTGATCGCGATCGAGCGGATCACGGTCGGCAGCGTGTCCGTCGTGAAGCCGGCGGTGCGGACCGCGCCCGTCCCGGTGAGGGCCTTCGCCTCCACGACGTACGCCCTCTCCGGTCGCAGGCGGGGCAGCAGCAGGCGATGGATGTACGCGCTCGAGTCGGCGGTGCGCGTGAGCACCGGCGTGCCCGGCGCGCCCCAGGTCACGCGGAGCGCTGCGGGCGTGCGCATGACGACGGTCACCTGCTTGACGAGCGGGAGCGATGTCGAGTCGATCACCACCGACACGACGTCGCTCGGCGACTGCGGACCGGACGGGTCCGTGCACGCGACGGGGAGGAGCGCGAGCGAGAGGAGGAACGGGACGACCCAGCGCGTGCGGGCACGGTACGCCGTCCACTCGGGGAACCGTGAGAGACTCGCTTCCTTCATGATCATGTTCACGCTGAAGACGCCCACCCACACCCACGCCAGGATCACCACCGGCAGCCAGTGCCACACGAGCAGCGCGAAGCTGCCGTAGACCATCATCTCCCCGAGATAGTTGGGATGCCGCACGTATCGGTGCATCCCGTCGACGATCAGCCCCGGCCGCGCGCGCAACGTGAAGTACTTCTGCGCATCCGCGGCGATCATCGTCACGCAACCGAGCACGCAGAGCGTCGTGCAGAGCGCGAACCAGGCCGCGTCGGGCAACGGGTACCGCGGCACCGAGACGCCGGCGATGAGCAGCCAGGCGATCAGCCAGTAGGGGCCGAGCACCAGCAGGAACGACATCAGCCCGCCGCCGATCGTCACGCGCGTGCGCCAGCGCGGATCGGGGAAGGCGACGTCCTTCAGCAGCCACACGAGCCCGTACGACCCGTGCAGCGCGAGATAGGTCCACGCCGCTGCGCTGGTGTTGTCGTACCACCACATGCAGAGGCCCACGAACGCGAACGTCCCGGCCTTCTGCGCGTTGATCACCCACGCGAGCGTCCAGGGACGCGGGCCGCCGAGGAAGTCCTCCGAGAGATGCGTCGTGAGGCGGCGCATCGCCACCGCCCAGCCAGGGGCCCGGCTCATCGCACCAGGTGGTACGCCGCGATCGACACCAGCGTCACCGTCAGCAACCCGGTCATCACGCTGACGCCCCGGTACAGCCGCGCGAGTGCCGCGTACTTGTTCTGGTTGATCCCCGAGAGGATGTGCAGCTGGTCGGCGAGCTCGGTCGTCAGGTTGTCCATTCGCAACTCGTCCCACACGCGCCGGTACTCCGCGCGCGGCCGGCGCACGATGTCGCCGTGGAACAGCATCCGCATCGACGCCCCCGGCTGCACCACGGTCGGCAGCACGTCCGTCGGCGCGGCCCCGCGGGGCCGCAGCGCCTCGATCGCCTGGAAGATGTACCACACCGTCACCGCGACGTAGATCACCACCTCCGCCGTGATCGCCGCGCCCCAGACGCCGTCGCGGGGCAGCACCGCCTCGCCGCCGCGCACCACCACGACCAGCGCGACCGCGTTGAGCACGCTGATGATCACGAGCGCGAACCGGGCCTTCCGGTCGGCGAGCTCGATGAGATCCTGCGTCATCTCCACCGCGTTCTGCATCGCCCGGTAGCGGAACGCCGGCTCGAGCAGGCCACGCTCGGCCTCGAGCCGCCGCGCGTCCTTCTCGCGCTTCTTCGCGTCCTTGTCGTCGAGCGGGTCGGGCGGGAGCAGGGCGTCGGTCATCGGGATGGTCAGGGTGCTGGAAGATGCCGCGAGCGGCCCGGTGAAGCCACCCGTAGATTCCCGCCCAGCCGCCCTTCCCCCGCCCCGCCCTCGTGACCGCCGCTGCCCCCACCGCCGCGCCCGCCGCTGCGGGATCCCGCGCATCGACCCTGCCGCCGGACTTCCGCAGCCGCCTCCAGCGCGTGCGACGGAACCTCCGCAAGGGACTCGAGCTCGCGTGGGGTGCCGGGCCGCGCGAGCTCATCAAGTTCACCGTCCTCGGGATGGTGAGCGCCACGGTGCAGCCGGTCACGGTGCTGCTGGGATCCATGCTCGTGAGCCGCATCGCCGGTGGCTCGGCCGCCGCGGTCACGTTCGGCGATGTCGTGCCGATCATCATCGGCCTCTGGACGGTCAGCGCCGTGCAACGCGCCATCGGCGCCTACCAGGGCTACGGACGCGACCTCTTCGTGCGCCGCGTCCAGCTCGAGGCGGAGCGCCGACTGCTCCGGAAGGCGTCGACCATCGACGTCGGCCACTTCGACAACTCCGACTGGCACGACCGCCTGGCGCGCGCCAAGCGCGACGTCTCGTGGCGCCCCGGCGACCTCACCTGGTCGGTGCTCGGGCTCTCCGGCAACATCGTCACCATCCTGCTGATGGCGGGCATCCTCGCGAGCCTCAACTGGACCCTCGTCCTCCTCGCCCTCGTCGCGGCGGTGCTCTCCCTCTTCCTCGAGCGGCGCAACACCGTGCGGATGTACGAGTACTTCTACCAGGAGACGCCGGAGGAACGCGAACGCGAGTACCTCGGCAACCTGCTCGTCGAGGCCAAGAGCACGAAGGAGATGCGGGCCTACGTCCTCTCCGACCACCTGCTCGGCCGGCACCGCAGGCTGTCCGAGGAGCTGCTGCAGAAGCGCAGCGCCATGTACCGCGCCGGCGCCAACACGTCGATGATCACGGGACTCGTGACCGGCACGAGCCTCGCGCTCGCCTACGCCTTCGTCGCCTGGCGCGGCGTGCACGGCCAGATCGACGCCGGTGGCATCGTCCTCGTCATCGGTGCGTTCGGTGCCGTGTCGGGCACGCTCGGCTCCATCTCCTCCACCTTCGTCGCCGTCGACCAGCACACCACCTTCCTCGACGACTACTTCTCGTTCCTCGCGATCGAGCCGCTCGTCCCCACCCCCGCCGATCCCAAGCCGATCCCCGCGCGCCTCGAGCAGGGCATCGAATTCCGCGAGGTGACGTTCCAGTATCCCGGCGGCCACGCGCCGGCCGTCGATGGCTTCAGCCTGACCATCCGCAACGGCGAGCTCCTCGCCCTCGTCGGCGAGAACGGCGCGGGGAAGAGCACCTTCGTCAAGCTGCTGCTGCGCTTCTACGATCCCGACCGCGGCAGCATCCACCTCGGCGGTGTCGACCTGCGCGATGTCGCTCCCGAGGTGCTGCGAGAGCGGATCGGCGTGCTCTTCCAGGACTTCGCGACCTACGAACTCACCGTGCGCGAGAACGTGCGGATGGGCCGCCCCGGTGCCGTCGAGGATGACGCGCGCGTGCAGAAGGCGCTCCGCGATGCGCGCGCGGAGGGACTGGTGAGCAAGTTGCCGTCCGGCCTCGACTCGCGGACCGGGCGGCTCTTCGAGGGCGGGCATGACCTGAGCGGCGGCGAGTGGCAGCGCCTCGCCCTCGCGCGCATCATGTACCGGGACGCCGACGTGTGGATCCTCGACGAGCCCACGAGCGCGCTCGACCCCGAGGCCGAGGCGGCGGTCTTCGAGGAGCTCAAGGCGAACCTCAAGGGACGCATCGGCATCGTCATCTCCCACCGCTTCTCGACCGTGCGCATCGCCGACCGCATCGCGGTGATCGACGACGGTCGGGTGCAGGAACTCGGGACCCACGAGGAGCTGCTCGCGGCCCGGGGCCGGTATGCGCGGCTCTTCGAGTTGCAGGCCGCCGGGTACCGCTGAGCGATTCAAGCGCGTCGGCCCGGCGGTCGATACTCAATCGTCGGGCGGATGTACCGCTCGCGACCGACTCGAGCCCCGCATGTCCGCGATCCCCTACTACCCCGACGAGACCACAGAGGCGAAGGCCCTGCGTCGGCGGGAACGCGCCCTGCAGCGCGCCGAGGAGACGGCGGGCCCGATGGAACCGGAGCTCCGTTTCCGCGTGCTGCACGCGATGCTCAAGATGGAGACCGACTTCCTCGACCTCGCCGACAAGAAGGCGCGGTTCGCCCTCGTGATCATGAGCGCGCTCAATGCGATCGCGCTCGTGCTCGTGATGCGCGGCGGCGAGGTCCTCGGCCAGGCGACCCTCTGGGGGATCCTCCTCCGCGTCGAAGTCGCGGCGTACTTCGTCGCGACGGTCGTGTACATCTGGCACGCGATCGAGGCGCTCCGCCCGCGCGGGCAGCGCGGACACCTCGCACGCACCCTGCCCGACGCGATCGTCCCGGCCGCCTCGATGCGGGTGCTCTTCCATTCGGACATCGCCGCGCGCGATCGCGATGCCTTCCGGGACCTCTGGACCGGCCTCCGCCTCGACAACGTCACCGCGGAGCTCTCCGACCAGCTGCACATGGTGTCGTGCATCAACGTGCTCAAGTACCGCGCGCTCGGCCGGCTCTATACCGGCGTGGGGATCATGACCGCGCTGCTCACCGCCGCGATCCTGACCGTCGGCGCCAGTCGGATGTGAACAGCGGGGGGAGGCGCAGTGCGCCGCCCCCCGCCGACGATGCGTGCCCGAGGCGCGGTCAGCGCGACCGGCGGATGCTCACCCCGACGACGACCGACCGCGGCAGCCCGCCCTCGTAGACCAGCGGCGCCCCGGCGAGCAGGTCGGGATTGATGAATGCGCTCCCCACATACCGCGCGTCGGTGAGATTCTCGACCGCGAGCGAGGCGCGGACCAGCAGGCCCCCCGCGAGCGCTCGCTCGCCGGCCAGCGACGCGCGATAGACCGTGAAGCCCGGCACCTCGACCGCGTTCCGGTCGTCGGCGAAGTAGTCGTTGTTGTGCTGCGCGCCGAGCTCGACGGTGAACCAGGAAGCGGCGGGCGGCTGCCACTGCACCGAGGCGTTGATCACGCGCCCCGGGAGCCCCGCGACGGCGTTGCCATCCAGCACCGCGCTCGCGCCGGGTACGCCGAGGTAGGTGGAGTCCACGACGTAGCGGTCGTAGGTGTTCTTGGAGAAGGTGGCCGCGAGCCGGGCGGTCACGCCGCCGGCGAGGTAGCCCGTGGTGCCGAGCTCGAGTCCGCGCCGCGACACCTGGCCCGCGGTGAGGTAGAAGCGCCCGCCGTTGTAGGGCTGCGGCTCGCCATCGATCGAGACGTCGTACAGTGCCGCGTCAACGAAGAGCCCGCGCAGCACGCCGTCACCCAGTTCGACGTAGCGGCGCACGCCCGTCTCGAGGGTCGTGGAGCGGACCACGTCGATGAGCGGATTGAGGGCGGTCAGCGGGCCGGGCAGACCCATCGCGGGCGGATCGGTCTCGTTGCCCGCGGGGATCTCGACCCCGCGCCCGAAGCTCGCGTACACCGTCGTGCCATTCTGCGCGCGCCACGAGAGGCCGCCGCGCGGCGAGACCTGCGTGAAGCGCTTGGACGCATCGAGCGACGGCGTGATGAAGTCGCGATAGAAGTAGCTCAGGTCGTCGAAGCGACCGCCGACGACCAGGGTGAGTCGAGGCGAGAGCGCGACCTCGTCCTGCACGAAGAGGCCGCCGTTCTGCGCCGCCTCGCCCTTGTTCTGCTGCAGCGTCGGACCGCGGCCCCCGGCGACGAGATCGTAGAACTGGATCGCCCCGTCCTGGTACGCGAAGTCTCCACCGACGCGCAACCGGTGCTGCACGCCACCGGTCGCGACGCGCGCCCCCCACGAGGTCGCGCCGCCGACGTGATAGCGCGTGAAGTCGCGGAAGGTGTTGCGCTCGGAGCGTTGCAGGTACTTCGGGTTCACGAACAGCATCGCACTCACGTCCTGCCGCTCGCCGATCGGCTTCTCGAGCGTCACGCCCAGGCGCATGAGCCGGTTGTATCGGCGTTCGTCTCGCGCGAGGTAGGTCGCGTTCGCCTGCTGCGGATCGGCGTCGTACTGCGCTGGCGTGAGGGGCCCGGGGATGCGGAAGAGGTTCGCCGCGGCGGCGAGCTGCACGCCCACCCGCCCGCCCCCATCCAAGGGGACCATGATCCCGCCCACGGCCATGGTGCGGTTCGCGTCCGAATGCGCCCGCCAGCCATCGAACGTCGTGCGCGCCACCGAGAGCCATCCCTTCCCCGCGCCGAGCCGCGTCCCGGTGCGCGCGATCGTGCGCTGGAGGCCGAAGCTCCCGGACTGTTGCGTCACCTCCGCGAAGTCGCGCGTGAACTCGGGCATCGTGCTGAGACTGACGATGCCGCCGGCGGCATTGCCCCACGCGGCCGATCCGTTCGAGCGGAGCACCTCGATCCGCTCGACCGTCGCGAGATCGATGTGATCGAAGGCGGTGCGGCCGTCGGGCTCCGTCTCGGGGATCCCGTCGAGCAGGATGCGGATGCCGCGCGACGTGCCGGCATTCGATCGATCCCCCGCGCCGCGCGCGCCGTACCCACGGATGGTCAGGCGGATGTCGTGCGTCCCGAAGCGCGACTGCGCGAAGACGCCCGGGATCTGCTGCAACGCCTGGTCCATCCCCAACCCGCTCCGGCCGGCCCAGCGCTCTGACGAGATCGTCGAGACCGCGAAGGGGATCTGCGAGAGGCTTCGGCCCTCGCGCGTCGCGGTCACGACGACGGTGTCGAGCTTGGCGCGCGAGGAGTCCTGCTGGGCTGCCGCCGTCAAGGTCGGGAGAACCCCGGCGAGTGCGAGCAGAAAGAGGCGGAGACGGATCATGTCCAGCATTGTGAGGGGGGTCCAGACGGCCCGGCGTTCATTATACGTTCATGTTCCCCGGCCCGCGACCCCCCGAACACGATCCTAGACCTTCATCGTCTCGTCCAGCCTCGAGATATCCATGGAGAGGATCCCGTCCTCGCCGGGCGGGTCGAAGATGTTCGTGAACTTCGCCCCCCATTCCACCTCCTCCGCCTTGTACGACGTCCGCGCATGCACCGTCGTCGCGAAGGTGTCGTCCACCCCGCTGAGCAGCAGGAGGAACTCCGCGTTCCGCTCCACGAGCTGGTCGATCGACAGACCCCAGAGCGGACTCTCCTTGGTGATCGGGTGGACGATCGTCCACGCGAGCGGGAAGAAGGTCACCTTCGCCCGGTCCAGCGGGAGTGGGCGGTAGCGCCGCACCTGTTCGCCGTTCACCTGCTCCACGTAGCTGTACGAGAGGGAGGCCGTGAGCTCGATGAGCTCGTTCTTGCGGCGGTTCGCCATGCGGATCATCAGCGCGAACCCGCCCTGGAAGGGCGCGACGACCGCGCGACGGCTGAAGGTGACCGCGGCCGTCGGCCGCGCGAACCGCGCGAAGAACAGGCCGGTGATCAGCGCCTGGGCGAGCACGCCCACCAGCGCCTCGATGGTCATGAGCCAGTGGGCCGGCAGGCCGCGGGGCGCGATCGTCCCGTAACCGATGGTCGCGAAGGTCTCCACCGAGAAGAAGAACGCGCGCGTGAAGCGACCCGCCACGGTCGCCGTCGGGTCGCCCACCAGCGCATCCGCGCCGCAGAGCCAGAAGGCGCCGGCGAAGGCGAGGTTGATGCCGAGATAGATGACCACCACCCAGCCGAAGAAGGCTGGCCACCGCGTGACGAGGGCGGCGTGGTAGAGGCTCACGACCTCGCTCCACGGCAGGCCGGTGCGGCGCACGTTGAACGAGCCGTCGGCGTTGAGCAACCGGCGGCTGTTCGTCGACACCACCGCGCCGAAGCCGAGGTCGCCCTTCTCCTCCGGTCCCTTCGGCGTCGGGATCGCGGCGTAGTTCATCGTCTGCATCGGCTACGTCTCGGTGCGGGTCATCGTCCGGGTCATCGGCCGGGTCAGCGCGGGAGCGGCTGCACCCAGATGTTGCGGAAGCGGACCGGGTGCCCATGGTCCTGCAGCGAGATGGGCAGCTCGTCCGCGTGCGCGAGGTACGGCGTGCGCACGCGATGCGAGGTGGGACCGAGCAGCGCGACGTCGTCCTGCACGAGCACGCCGTTGTGCCGCACCGTCAGGCGCGCCGGCGTGAGCAGGACCCCCGTCGAATCGAACCGCGGGCGACGGAACTCGATGTCGTAGCTCTGCCATTCCCCGGGCGGGCGCGCGACGTTCACGCGCGGCGGGAACTGGCCGTAGATCGACGCCGCCTGCCCGTCGGCGTAGGTCTCGTTGCGGTACGAATCGAGCACCTGCACCTCATACGTCTGCTGGAAGAAGACGCCGCTGTTGCCGCGATCCTGTCCCGTTCCGCGCGGCGGGGCCGGCGCGGCCCACTCGAGGTGGAGTCGCACGTCGCCGAAGCCGACGCGCGTGCGGATGCCGCCAGTATTGGGCACCACCTCCATCGCGCCCTCGACGATGCGCCAGGGCGCGGGCTGGCCGTCGCCGGTGGTCCACCACCCGAGGTCGCGGCCGTCGAAGAGCACGATCGCCCCGGCCGGTGGCGCCACGGGCAACCGCTGGGCGGGCGCGACCTCCACGGACGGCTTGGGGCGGTCGAGCGAGTGCTGCGGCCAGGTGGTCGGGGCCTGCGCCCCGGCGGAGGCGAGCGGGGACAGGCTCGCGAGGACGAGCGCGACCAGCGGCGTACGGGCACGGGACATCGGGCGGACCTCGAAGAGGGAGCGCGGCGCGGCGACGCCTAAGGATAGTCGCCCCGTGGCGGCCCTGTTCAGAGGCCCAGTCGTCGCAGTTCGGTCGCCCGCGCACGGCTCACGGCGAGCCGCGTCCCGTCCCGCAGCTCGGCGGTCATCCCGCCCTTGCCATGCCGCCGGAACGCGACGACGTGGTCGAGGTTCACCAGGTGCGTGCGATGGATCCGCACGAAGCGCCGCGCATCGAGCTTCGCCTCGAGATGCGCGAGCGGCAGTGAGAGCACGTGCCGCGCCCGCTCCGCGTGCGCGATCACGTAGTCCCCGTCCGCCTCGAACCAGGAGATGCTCGCCACCGGCACGGGGACGATCGCCCCGCCCACGCGCACGAACACCCGCATGAGCGGCCCCTTCCCGAGCGTCTCGCCCAGCCGGTCGAACGGCGCGACCGCCGCCTCGTCGCCGAGCGCGCCCCGCACGCGCTCGAGCGTCTGCGCGAGGCGTGACGCGCCGAAGGGCTTCAGCAGGTAGTCCACTGCGCCGAGCGCGAACGCGGCCACCGCATGCTCGGCGTGCGCGGTCGTGAAGACGATGAAGGGGCGATGCGTGAGCCGCGCCGGGACGTCGGTGCCGAGGAGGCCGGGCATCCGGACATCGAGGAAGACGAGCTCCGGCCGGAGCCGGTCGATCGCCTCGACCGCGGCGGTGCCGCTCGCGGCCTCGCCGAGCACCTCCACCGCACCGGTCGCATCGAGCATGCGCCGCAGGCCCGCGCGCGCGATGGGCTCGTCGTCGGCGATGACGACGGTGAGGCGCGGGGTCATCGCGTGCGCACCCACGTCACGCCTCGTCCGCGCGCGCGAGCGGCGCGCGGAGTGTGGCCGTGAACCCGGCGCCCGGCCGGCTCGCGAGCGTGAGCGACGCCGCCGCACCGTACAGCGCCGTGAGCCGATCGCGCAGCCGGGACAGCCCGGTCCCTTCGCCCGGCCGCGAGAGGTCGGCACCGGCGCCGTCGTCCTGCACCTCGACGACGAACGTCGTTCCCTCGGCGCGCCCCCGGATCGAGATCGTCGTCGTCCCTTCGCGCGGGGCCGCGCCATGGCGCACGGCGTTCTCCACCAGCGTCTGCAGCGCGAAGCTCGGCAACAGCACCTCGTCGAGCGTCACGGGGATCTCGCGCTGCACCACGAGCCGCTCGGCGAAGCGCATCTGCTCCAGTTCGAGGTACCGGTCCACGAACGCGCGTTCCTCGGCGAGTGGCACGAGGTCGCGCCCCTCGGCGGTCGCGGTACGCAGCAGGCCGGCGAGCCGCTCGGCCGCTTCCGCAGCGCGCAGCGGCTCGACGGGGATCAGCTGCACCACCGTGTGCAACGCATTGAACAAGAAGTGCGGATTGAGCTGTCCACGCAGCGCGGCGAGCTGCGACT
This sequence comes from Gemmatimonadota bacterium, assembly GCA_016714015.1. Taxonomy (NCBI): domain Bacteria; kingdom Pseudomonadati; phylum Gemmatimonadota; species Gemmatimonadota bacterium. The sequence goes on along the minus strand of JADJNZ010000005.1, from coordinate 326,504 downwards.
GCGCCGCGGTGGTCTCGGCGCGCGCCGCCCGCGCCGTCGCGCGCACCGCGTACGAGACGCCGGCCACCGCGATGTACAGCCAGACACCGATGCTCAGGAAGGGGACCACGCCCGCCGGCCGGATCAGGAAGAAACCATCGCGCACCACTGCTTCCAACGCGCTCGCGAGGAGCAGCCAGGCGACCGAGAAGACCGCCGCGCCCGCGAGATGGAGGAGCACGAACGAGAGTCGCACCGGACGCGGCCAGGGGAAGCGCTCCGTGAGCTTGAGCACCGGCCAGCTCAGCAGCGCCGCCGCGCCGATCGCGCGTGCCGCGATGGAGAGCGCACTCCGTGCCGACCCGCCGTGCATCGCGAGGATCATCGAGCCGTAGAGCCCCCACACGGGGAGCCAGCCGATGAGGAGCTGCGCCCAGATCCACCGGCGGACCGGCGGCACCGCCTGCCCCCCGTGTTCCGGATTCACCGTGGCGCGCTCGCGGAGACCCGGGTCGCCTCGATCCGCAGCACCGCCTCGTCCCAGCTCCGCTCGCCATCGTACGACCGGTCGGTCTGCGACTTGAACCCGTTCGCGGTGATGTCATAGAAGCGGACGCGGCTGATCACCGGCTTCCCCTCGGGATCGCGACTCGCACCGCGGAGCACGACCTCGCCCCCGCGGAAGGTCCCGTTCGCGGTGGTGAAGCGGCCACGATAGACGTCAAGCGTCGTCTGCGTCCACTTCCCCTGCGCCGCGTCGAAGAGACGCATGGTGTGCGTGAGCGAGGCGGGGTTCCCCGATGCGTCGATGATGCGCAGCTCGTCCTCGACGCCGAAGCCGTCGAAGGCACGCCATCCCTTCCAGGTGCCGAGGAGCTTGGGCTGGCCGTGGATCCGTGCCGCGAGGCTGTTGACCTTCGGCATGACCGTCACCTCGAAGGAACCGACGAGGAACGCGAACTGCTCGGCTTCCCCTGGCGCCATGGAGGCAGGGCGCGCCGTGGCAGCGGCGCCGCCCTGATGCTGCTGTGCGCGGACGAGCTCGCCTCGGAGCGTGACGAGGAGCAGGGACAGGACGAGGATGGGAATGGAACGCGCGCGCATCGTGGGTCTCCGGTGCAGGAATGTGGGTCCGATGAGGCAATGAAAGCCAGTCGCGCGCGCGCGTGGGGCCGTGCGTCGCCCAATGGGGCCGCGGACCCGACGAACGGTGCCCCGCGGAGCGTCCGCGGCCGCACCGTTCCTCCATGACATCCATCCCCGCGACCACTCCGCTCATCCGCCTCCGCAGCGTCACCAAGAACTATCCCGGCGCCGCGGTCCCCTTCACCGCGCTCGACGCGCTCACGCTCGACATCGCGAGGGGCGAGTTCCTCGCGGTGGTCGGCGAGTCGGGGAGCGGCAAGTCCACGCTGCTGAGCCTCCTCGGTGGCATCGACCGTCCGAGCGCGGGCGAGGTGCATGTGGGCGAGACGGCAGTACACGCGCTCGCCGAGTCACGGATGGCCGCCTGGCGCGGCACGGCGGTGGGGATCGTCTTCCAGTTCTTCCAGCTCATCCCCACGCTCTCGGCGATCGAGAACGTGATGCTGCCGATGGACCTCTGCGACCGCTGGCCATCGCACGAGCGGCCCGAACGGGCGCGCGCACTGCTCGCCGAGGTCGGCGTGGCGGACCAGGCGGACAAGCTGCCGTCGCGGCTCTCGGGCGGGCAGCAGCAGCGGGTGGCGATCGCGCGAGCGATGGCGAACGACCCGCCACTGCTCCTCGCCGACGAACCGACGGGGAACCTCGACTCCCGCACGAGCGAGCAGGTGCTCGAGCTCTTCGGGCGGATCGTCGCCGCGGGGCGCACGCTCGTGCTCGTGACGCATGCGCCCTCGGCGCTGCGACACGCGACGCGCGCGATCACGCTCGCCGACGGCCGGCTCGTGCAGGACGAGGCGCGTCGTGCTTAGCCCGCGCTGGCGCAAGGCGCTCGGCGACCTGCGCGCGCACCGCGGGCGGACGCTGCTCGCGACGCTCGCGATCGCCGCGTCGCTCGCGGGCGCGGGAACGGTGCTCAACGCCTGGGCGCTCGTCCGCGTGGCCACGCGCGAAGGCTTCGACGCGAGCGACCCGCCGGCGGCAACGCTCACGATGGATGTGGTGCCGCCGGACCTGCTCGCGCGGGTGATGCGCGTGCCGGGCGTGCGGCTCGCCGAGGCGCGACGCGTGGTGGCCGCGCGCATCGCGATCGACGGGACGACGTATGGGGCGCGTCTCTTCGTCTCGGACGACCCGTCGGCGCAGCGGATCGGCCGCCTGCGCGGCGAGACCGGCGACTGGCCGCCGCGCGACGACGAACTCGTGATCGAGCGCTCGTCGCTCGACTTCTCGGGGGCGGCGCTCGGCACGACCGTGCGGCTCGGCGTGGGCGACTCGCCGGTGCGCGGGGTCCGGGTGAGCGGCATCGCGCGCGACGTGACGCTCGCGCCGGGGTGGATGGAGCACGTCGTGTATGGCTTCGTCTCGCGCGGCACGCTCCGCGCGATGGGCGTGCCGGACGCGCCGGACGAGGTGCGCATCGTCGTCGCCGACCGGTCGCTCGACCAGGCCGGTGTGCGGCGCGTCGCGCTCGCGGTGCGCGACACCATCCGCGCCGGCGGCGGCGTGGTCCGCGACATCGACGTGCCCGTGCCCGGCGAGCACGAGCATGCGGCGCAGATGGACTCGCTCCTCTTCACGCAGGGCGCCTTCGGCCTGCTCGCCCTCCTCTGCGCCGCCCTCCTCGTCGTGAACCTCATCACGGGGATGCTCGCGACGCAGGTGCGCGAGATCGGCATCCTCAAGACGCTCGGGGGGAGCACCGCGCAGATCGCGCGGCTCTACCTCGGCGTCGCGGCCGCGCTCGGCGTCGCCTCGGTGGCGCTGGCGTTCCCGGTCGCGGTCGTCGCGGGACGCGCCTACGGGACGCTCAAGGCCGACCTGCTCAACTTCGACCTCAGCACCACGTCGCTGCCCGCGTGGGTGATCGTGCTGCAGGTGAGCACCGGCGTACTGCTCCCGGTGCTCGCGGCGGCGTGGCCCGTGCGGCGCGCCTGCGCGATCCCCGTCGCGGAGGCGCTGCGCGACGTGGGCATCACGGAGAGTGCCGCCGCGCCGGCGATGCTGCATCGCATCGGCGGCGTGCACCGGCCATTGCTCCTCTCGCTTCGCAACGCCTTCCGGCGACGCCAGCGGCTCGTGCTCACGCTGCTCACGCTCGCGAGCGCGGGCGCCGTGTTCCTCGGCGCGCGGAACCTCCGGCGCGCGGTGCTCGGCGCGACCGACCTCATGTTCGCCGCGCAGCGGTACGACTTCTCGTTGCGCGTCGTCGCGCCCGCCGATCCCGACTCGCTCGTGACCGCGGCGCGCGCCACCGACGGGGTCGCGATCGCGGAGGCGTGGACCGGCGCGACGGCGTACATCGACCACGGCGACGGCCTGCCCGGCGACGGCATTCCCGTGACCGCGGCCCCCGCGGGCAGCGCACTGCTCGCCCCGCCGCTGATCGCTGGGCGCCCGCTCCGTGCCGACGACACGCGCGGGATCGTGATCGGTCGCGCGTTGCTGCGCCTCGAGCCGACGCTCGGGGTGGACTCGATGCTCACACTGGACATCAACGGCACGCGCGCCGCGTGGCGGGTCGTCGGCATCGTCGAGGGTGGTGCCTTCCCGAGCATCCATGCGACGCGTGACGCGATCATGGCGCTCACCGGCACCGGCGTCTCGACGATCGTCGTGCGGAGTGCAGGGCGCGGCGAGGCGAGCCAGCTCGACCTCATCCAGCGCCTGCGCGCCGACCTGCGGGAGCGCGGCCATCTCGTGGCGTCGAGCTCGCGCGTCTCCGAGGCGCGGCGGGTGCTCGAAGACCACCTGCTGATGGTGGTGGAGATGCTCGGCGCGATGGGATGGCTGATGCTCGTCGTGGGCGGGCTCGGGCTCGGTTCGACGATGGCGATCGCGGTGATGGAACGGACGCGCGAGATCGGCGTGCTGCGCGCGATCGGTGCGCGCGACGGGACCATCATGCGGCTCGTGATCGTGGAGGGCGTCGTGATGGCCGTGCTCGGCTGGCTCCTCGCGTTGCCGCTCTCGGTGCCGGTGACCGTGGCGCTCGGCGAGGCGTTCGGGCGGATCATGGTGCCGGTGGCGACGCGGCTCCGGCCAGAGGCGAGCGCCGCGCTGGCGTGGCTCCTGCTCGTGGTGGCGATCGCCGTGCTCGCGAGCGCCTGGCCGGCGCGGCGGGCGGCGCGGGTGCCGGCGGCGCGGGCGCTCAGCTACGAGTGAACGGAGGTCCGCGTCTCATCTCCACACCCCTCAGAGGCGTATCGCCGCCCGGACGGAGTCTCGCACAGGCCCACGCCCACGACCAAGCGAGTCCACGCGCCTGTGAAGGGCGTTCGGCAGCTTGCGAGGTGATCTCAACAGCTGCGACGTGCCTTCGTGGGGCCTGTGCGGATTTCTGTGTGTGAGGCCGGTGCGGTAATCAGGCGTGATCCGTGAAGCGACTGCCGAAGAGCATGGCGAGGTACGGCATGGCGGCCTTCCAGGCGTGATTCCCGCGCCGCCACTTCCGCGTGATGTTGCGGAGCGCGAGGTAGAGCAAACTGGTCGCGGCCTCATCGGTCGGAAAGTGGCCGCGCGTCTTCACGATCTTTCGGAGCTGCATGTGCAAGCTCTGATCGCGTTTGTCGTGTAGAGGAGCTGCCGGATGGCCGGCGGGTACGCGAAGACCGGGGCGACGTGCGGCCAGTGCCGGCGCCAGAGCGCGACGATTGCCGGATACTTGGTCCCCGCCGGACTCGCCGCGAAGGCCTCGAGGGCGGCGAGCGCCGCCGCCTCCGTGGGCGCGCGGTAGATCGTGCGGAGGGCCGCCGCCAGCGGCTTCCGCTCCTTCCAGCTCACGAAGTTGAGGCTCTGCCGCACGAGGTGCACGACGCAGTGATGCACCTGCGCCTGCGGGAAGACCGTCGTGATCGCGTCCGGGAACCCGACCAGGCCATCGACGAGGGCGATCAGGATGTCCTCGACCCCGCGGCTCTTGAGCTCCGTCATCACGCGGAGCCAGAAGCTGGCCCCCTCGGTTTGCTCGATCCAGAGGCCGAGCACGTCCTTGTGCCCGTCGCGATCGACACCCAGTGCCAGATAGACGGCCTTGTTCCGGACCACGCCTTCGTCGCGGATCTTCACGCGCAGCGCGTCAAAGATCACGACGGGGTAGACGCGGTCGAGCGGCCGCTGCTGCCAGGCGGTCACCTCCTCCATCACTTCGGCGGTCACCGCACTGATCACGCTCGGCGAGACCTCGACCTGATAGAGCTGCTCCAAGTGCGCCTGGATCTCGCGCACCGAGACGCCGCGCGCATAGAGCGACAGCACGTTCGCGTCGAACTGCGGCAGCCGCCGGACGCCGGTCGGCACGAGCTGCGGCCGGAACGTGCCCTCGCGGTCGCGCGGGATCTCGAGCGGCAGCGCCCCGGACTCGGTCAGCACCGTCTTCGGCGTCGCCCCGTTCCGGTGATTCGCCTGCCCCGCCGGCTTCTCCTCCCCCGGCGCGTACCCGAGATGCTCGGTCAGCTCGCCCGCGAGAATCCGCTCGGCGATCCGCTTCTGCATGAACCGGAAGAGCGCTGACAGGTCCTCCGGCGTCTTCGTCTTCCCGATCAGCGCATCCATCGCCGCGGGGTCGAACTCAGGGAACTCCTTCGGTCTGGCCATCTCCCCTCCTCAGGGTGAGTATGGCCTCACACACAGAATCCCGTACAGGCCCCCTTCGTGGACTGCCAAGCGAGTTCAACTGACTGCGAAGGACGTCGGACAGACTGCGAAACGCAACTCACGGACTGCGAATCGTGATTCTTGTACTGCGACGCGACCCCTCCGCGCTGCGACGCGACTCCTCCTCGCTGCGACGCGACTCCTCCTCGCTGCGACGCGACTCCCACTCGCTGCGACGCGACTCCTCCTCGCTGCGACGCGACTCCTCCTCGCTGCGACGCGACTCCCACTCGCTGCGACGCGACTCCCACTCGCTGCGACGCGACTCCCACTCGCTGCGACGCGACTCCCATGCCCTTCGACGTGCCTCCACCCGCCCTGGGCAGATCGCCCCCTCACCGGAGCACCGCCACCACGCTCGGCCGCGGCACGCCGACCATCTGGTTTCACACGATCCGAGGTGCGAACTCGCCGGAGCAGCGGGGTGTCCGCGCGGCTGGGGCGATATGAAACCGACGCTCGGACCTCACGGCGCGCTGCATACTCACACTGACTGCTTCATCGCGGTCACTTCGATCTCGATCTTCATTCGTGGATCGAGCAGCTTGGCCGAGATCATCATGGCCGCAGGGCGCACGTCCCCGAGGTACTTCTTCAACGTGGGCCAACACAGTTCGAAGTCGTCGCCGTTCGGCAAGACGTAGGTCACCCTGACCGCGTCGGCGAGGCTAGCACCTGCTTTCCGCAATGCTTGATCGATGTTCTTCAGACACTGCTCGGCCTGAGCGGCCACTCCGTCCTCGATGGTCATCGTTTCGTAGTTGAATCCGGTCGTGCCGGAGACGAATACGAATGGCCCCTGAGCGACTGCACGGGAATAGCCGATCCGTTCTTCGAACACTGATCCGGAACTGATGAGTTGGCGAGTCATGCTTGTGTGCGGGACGCACGGTGGATTGTGAGGGTGAATCAGGTACTCGAAGCAACAGCCTTGTCGTACGCCTCTGCCGGGCACTGGAATCCCAGCGTCTGCCGCAGGCTTCCAATGAGGTGATCGGACACCGCGTCCTACTCCCGCCGGGAAACGTTGGCGATCGGTTCGACTATGGGGAAGTACTGCTGCCGCGAACCGTTCGTGCTCTCGTTGCTCCCGCGGTGCGAGCACGGTCGTCGAGGTCAGCGAGCGCCCGCGATGCGCCTGACCCGCTCGCGCCACGCGGCCGCGACCTCCGGCCACGGCCGATGCAGCAGCCGCTCGAGCACATCGCGGATGCCGTGCCCCGGCGCCCGCAGATAGTCCCGGACCGCGTCGCTGCCGCCTGCCTCATGCACCATCTCGGCGAGGACGGCACCCGCCGCGTTCCGGATCTCGGAGGGAACGCTCATGTCGTCCAGCACCCTGTCGATGTCAATCTGCGGCTGGGCCGACAGGAGCGAATCCAGGTGACGGACCGAGCCCGGGTAGTCGCGTCCTGCCGTTCCCCCGAACCACGTCGGCACACCCTCCGAGGCGAGCAGGGAACTCCCGCTGCTGCGGACGATGGGAAGCAGCACCACGTGCGCGATCTCGTGGCGGTACTCCACGCCGAGGACGGGGTCGCCCGAGAACACCTGGAAGTTCACGGGCTTGGCGAAGCCGCCCTCGCCGAACCGTCGGGGGAACACCACGCCGATCGTCTCGAGCGCCTCATCGACGCTAGTGGTCGAGTAGTAGTCGAGGCGTGGCGGAGGGGCCACTTGGAAGGCCGCTGCGAGCGAGTCCAGCGACGAGGCGGAGCGCGTCGCGCCCGCGTCATCGAACTGCAGGCTCGGGGAGATGTGGAACGTCACCCGCCCCCGTGTCGCGCGCCGCCACGAAGCCGTCTTGTACGTCAGCGCGTTGGCGAGGACCCAGCGCGCGCCGTCGCGCCGCGCATAAACGGTCATCGTGAGCTCAGGCGCGGTCGTGGAGTCCCGGGTCGTGGCCCCCGCCGGCCAGAACCTCGTGACGATCTGGTACGCCGTATCCGCGAGGGCGCTCACCGGCGTCACGCTCACGACCTCGGGAATGGCGCCATCCGCGAGATAGAAGCCCGCCAGGTCGTACATCGACCACATCTTCTGCTCCGTCGCGTCCCACAGCGGCGAGGGCTCGCCGGCGTATCGCGCGTACTGTCCCTTCTTGGAGGCGAGGTACTCATCCCACGTACGGCGCACGGCGAGTTCGGACCGAGGCGATGGTCGAGATGAGCAAGCCGACAGGACGACTGACAGCGCGCACACCAGAAGGGGACCGTAGCTCGGCGTCCAGCGGCGAGATGCGCGACTCAAGGTTCGATCTCCGTGTAGAGGCCTTCCGTCACCCTGACCCGGCGCTGGTCCACTCGACCCGAGCGCCTGTCTCACGCCCACCACTCACCCCAGCCCGCCCATCGCCACGTACTTCACCTCGAGATACTCCCCGATCCCCTCCCTCCCGCCCTCCCGCCCCACCCCGCTCTCCTTCACCCCGCCGAACGGCGCCACCTCCGTCGAGATCACCCCTTCATTGATCCCGACCATCCCGTACTCCAGCGCCTCCGACATCCGCCACGCCCGCGCGAGGTCCCGCGTGTACGCATACGCCGCCAACCCGAACGGCGTCGCGTTCGCCACCCGCACCGCCTCCGCCTCGTCACGGAACGTCATCACGGTCGAGACCGGACCGAAGATCTCCTCCCCCGCGATCGCCATCCCGGCGTCCACCCCCGCGAGCACGGTCGGCTCGTAGAACGTCCCTCCGAGCGCGTGTTGCGAGCCGCCGCACACCACGCGCGCGCCGCGCGTCACCGCGTCCGCCACGAGCCGCTCGACCTTCTCCACCGCGCGCACCGAGATCAGCGGCCCCTGCGTCACCCCCGGTGTCGTCCCGTCGCCCACGACAAGCCCGGACACGGCCGCTGCGAGCTTCTCCGTGAAGACCGCCGCGACCGACTCGTGCACGAGGAACCGGTTCGCGCAGACGCACGTCTGCCCCGCGTTCCGGTACCGCGAGGCCACCGCCCCCGCGACCGCCGCATCGAGGTCCGCATCGTCGAACACGAGGAACGGCGCGTTGCCGCCGAGTTCGAGCGAGACCCGCTTCACCGTCGTCGCGCACTGCGCCATCAGCTGCTTCCCCACCGGCGTCGAGCCCGTGAAGGAGAACTTCCGCACGAGCGGGTGCTGCGTGAGCACGAGCCCCACCTCCTGCGCGCGCGTGGACGTGACCACGTTGAACACGCCCGCCGGCACGCCGGCGCGGTGCGCGAGCTCGGCCAGCGCGAGCGCGCAGAGCGGCGTCTCGGCCGCCGGCTTCACCACGAACGCGCACCCGGCGGCGAGCGCGGGGCCGGCCTTCCGCGTCAGCATCGCCACGGGGAAGTTCCACGGCGTGATCGCCGCCGCGACGCCCACGGGCTGGCGCAGCGCGAGCAGGCGCCGACCCGCGACCGGCGTGGGGATCACCTCGCCGTAGACGCGCTTCGCTTCCTCGGCGAACCACTCGAGGAAACTCGCGCCGTACGCGACCTCGCCGCGCGCCTCGGCGAGCGGCTTGCCCTGCTCGCTCGTCATCAGCAACGCGAGATCGTCCTGCGCGGCCATGATGAGCTCGAACCACCGCCGGAGGACCGCCGCGCGCTCCTTCGCCGTGCGCGCGGCCCACGCCGGCATCGCGTCGGCCGCGGCGCGCACCGCGGCCGTCGTCTCCGCGGCGCCGAGATCCGCGACCTCGGCGAGCGTCGCGCCGGTCGCCGGGTCGCGGACGGTGAAGGTCGACGTACCGCCGATCCACGCCCCGCCGACGTACGCGCGGTCGCGGAGCAACGCCGGGTCACGCAGGGCGATCACTTTCATGCGTCGCCGCTCACGGGCTCCGGGGGGCGCGCGCGCCGGAATCGGGACTGCGATGGTCGTTCGCCGCCCGCGCGGTCTTCGACGCCGCATCGTACAGGATGCTGTGCGCGTCGCCCTGCGAGTTCGGCTTCTCCATCTTGATCGCGTGCCCCATCGCGCGCAGCGCGGCGAGCACCTCGGGCGTTGCGGCGCCCTCCTCGAAGGAGGCGGTGTCGGGCATCCACTGGTGATGGATGCGCGGCGCATCCACCGCGGCTCGGACCCCTTCGCCCAGCGCGGTCACGCCGAAGATGACGTTGAGCACCGTGTTGGGAATTGTGCGGCCGCCCGGCGAGCCCGTCACCAGTCGCAGTGCGCCGCCCTTGGTCACGATGGCCGGTGCCATCGAGCTCAGCATCCGCTTCCCGGGCGCGATCACGTTCGCCGGGGTGCCGATCGCCCATCCCTGGTCGGTGTAGCCGGGCTTCTTGTTGAAGTCGCCCATCTCGTTGTTGAGCAGGAAGCCGGCGATCACCACGCCGGAGCCATAGCCGCCCTCGAGCGTGTAGGTGCTCGAGACGGCGTTCCCCTCGGCGTCGATCACGCTGAAGTGCGTCGTCTGCTTCGACTCGGCGGGCGTCACGATGTCCTTGCCGAGCTCGAGCGAGCTCGACGCGTGGAGCGTGTCGATCGACGCCGCGAGCTCGCGCGCGTACTCCTTGCTGATCAGCCGCTCGAGCGGGATGTCGCTGAAGGCGGGGTCCCCCAGCCAGCGCGCGCGGTCGACGTAGGTGCGGCGCGCGACCTCGAGGCGCAGGTGCAGCGTGCGCGCGTCGCCGCGCGACATCCGCTCCACGCCGAGTGCCTCGAGCTGGTTGAGCGTGAGCAGCGTGACCATGCCGCCCGAGCTCGGCGGACCCATCACGATCAGCTCATGCCCGTTGAAGGAGCCGCGCAACGGGGCCCGCTCCACGGCCTCGTACGCGGCGAGGTCGGCGCGCGAGATGATCCCGCCGTGCGCGCGCATCTGTGCCTCGATCGAGTCGGCGATCCATCCGGTGTAGAACGCGCTCGCTCCCGAGTCGGCGATGGCGCGCAGCGCGCGCGCGAGCTGCGGGAGCTTGAGCGTGTCACCGGCGGCCCACTTGCCGCCGCCGGGCTTGCCGTACGCCGCCACCGACGCCGGGAAGGGCGCGAGGAACTTCTCCACCGCCCAGTTCAGCTCCTCGGCGAACAGGGCCGAGACGGCGAAGCCCTGCTCCGCCTGCAGCACGGCGGGCATGACGACGTCCTTCCACGGCAGCTTGCCGAACTTCGCGTGCGCCATCGCGAGCCCGCGCACGGTGCCGGGCACGCCGGGCGAGCGCCACCCGCTGTCGGTCGCGGCCCACGCGATCTCGCCCTTCGCGTCGAGATACATCGTCGGCGTGGCCTTGAGCGGCGCCTGCTCGCGGTAGTCGAAGGTGGTCGCCGATCCGTCGGCCATGCGCACGACCATGAACCCGCCGCCACCGATGTTGCCGGCCGCCGGGTACGTCACGGCGAGCGAGAAGGCGGTCGCGACGGCGGCATCGACGGCATTGCCGCCCTTGGCGAGCATCGACGCGCCCGCCTCGGACGACAGATGGTGGGCGGAGACGACGACGCCGGTGGACGAGACGAGCTCGTCCACCGGCGGTGCCGCCTCAGGGGTGCTGCCGCACGCCGCGGCGAGGAAGAGCGCGGCGACGAAGGGCTTCTTCAGCATGGCGAGGGGGGCGAGGGTGACGCGGAGAATCTACCGCGCCACCCGCCACCCTGTCGTTCGCGTCGGTCAGTGCCCGCCGAAGCTCAGCGTGAGGCCGAGGCCCGTGTCGTTGCGGCCGTTGGCCTGGAGCAACTGGCCAGCGACCTGGAAGTTCACGACGCCGAACTCGAGGCCGAGTCCGCCGCTGTAGCGCATGCCGTCGCCGATCGACGTCACGCCGGCCCGCAGCGGCACGAAGGGGATGAGGCGCAGCTCCGCGCCGACGCCGACCTGCGTGCTCGGGCCGAGGTCGATGCCGTCACCGAAGCGCTGCCGGAGGTCGGCAGCGAGCGTCAGGCGACGCAAGCCGCTCCACGCGACGCCGAGGGCGAGCGTCGGCGTCGGCTGGGCCGCCGCGATGCGCTCCTTGAGCGACTCCTGCAGCGCCGGTGCCGCCGAGGAGAGCGGCACCAGTGAATCGGTGAACTCGCTGTTCGAGCCCGACTGGAAGGTCGCCTCGATCGGCAGGTAGTAGAGGTTGTCCGTCTTCCACGCGAAGGTGCTCACGAGGTCGTGGATCACCGCCGACCCGCGGAGGTTGCCCACCTTCCACGAGGCGCCCACGTCGAAGCCGAAGCCGGTGCCGTTCACCATCTCCGCCGTGTCGGTGACGACGAGCGGCGCGTTGATGTTGAGCGCGAGCGGACTCGCGGTGATGGTGGAGCCGTTGTCGAGCATCGAGGCGGCGGCATGCCCGAGCACGTACTTGCCCGTCACGCCGATCGCGAAGTCGCCGATGGGGACGATCGGGAGACGGCGCCCGTACGCGACGGCGAAGGTCGTCGTCGCGTTGGCGTCGAGCGAGAGATCGGTCAGCGTGAAGTCCTCCGGCTGGCCGGTGCGTCCCGAGTTGCCGAAGAAGAGGAGCGACATCATCGCAGGGGGCAACACGCCGTCCGTGCGCAGCGTGCTCGTCGCGGTGAAGGCGAAGCGGCCGATGGAGAGCGCGAGCGGCGTGAGGTGCACGTCACCGCCGAGATCCTGCCCCCCGTTGTCGATCACCTTCTGGAGCCAGGCCTCGCGCACCTGCTGCGGGACGACCACGCCTTCGTAGTCCGCGAGGTCCTTGAGGGTGACGGGGCCGGTGCCCATGCCGAGCTGCGGCGAGAGGGCGAGGGAGAAGCGTGAGTTGCCGTCGAGTCCGAGGTTGGCCGGATTCCAGGCGGCGGCGTTGAAGTTGCGGGCGAGGGCGGTGTAGTTGCCGCCCATCGCGGTCGCGGCGGCGGAGGCATTGCCCTGCGCGCCGGCTGCGGGGGCGAGCAGGAGCGAGAGCGCCGCGAGGCCGAGGAGGCGAGTCGAGGAGGTGATCATGGCTCAGCCCCCCACGTTGACGACGACCTGGATGTTGCTGCGCATCACGATGCGCGACGTCGGCGTGACCGTCGCGGTGTTCCCTGCTCCGGTCCCGTTCGCCGTCCCGGAGACCGTCATGTTCACGCCGGTCTTGCCGACGAGCGACTGCAACTCGGCCTTGCTGAGCGTCACGGTGGTCGTCGAGGTGGGAGTGGCGGGGATGACGATCGCCTTGCTGATGCTCACGAGCGGCTGCCCGGCCTGCGCGGGCGCACTCAGGACGACGTTCAACGACGCCGTCGCCGTGAAGGGGTTGCTGACGTCGAGGAGGATGCTCCCGCCCTCGACGCGATCGGCGAAGTCGATGTCCTCGAGGTCGTACGCGCTCGGCGCGGTGCTGATCGCCTCGTTCAACACCACGACCGAGACCTGCGAGACCGTCAGGTCGACGACGGAGGGCGAGATGCTGATCGCGTTGCCGGCCGCGAGGTTCGCGGTGCCACCCGCCGGCACGTCGAACGACGCAGAGACGGCGAAAGACCCGGTGTAGCTGCCGGCGGGGATCGGGACCGAGAGGAAGCTCGTGAAGTTGTTCGCCATCGCCTGCGACGCGCCGGTGAAGGTCGTCGTCGTCGAGCTCGCCCCGTTGGTGATCGTCACCGTGAGCGTGCCGTACGGCGCGCTCGCGCCGTTGGGGCGCAGCGGATCGAACCCGAGGGTGTTCTGGATCGCGAGCGAGAGCGAGCCCGAGACGACGGTGCCCGAGGCGACGGTCGCCGGAAAGGCGACGGTGCGCGAGAGCGCCGCACCGCTCGACGTGAACGCCGGCACCGGCGCGTTCACCGCCGCGCCGGACTGGCACGCCGGCTGGCCGCAGAGCGTGCCGAGCGTGGTCGAGAAGTCGGCCGGGTCGGCCACCGACACGAGGAACGCCGTCGCGGTGCCGTTGAAGGCGACGCCGGCGGGCAGGATCTGGGTCACCGGCACGGTGACGGAGTCGCCCGGCACGGTCCACGACTGCTGGAAGATCGGCGCGGACGACGGGAGGTCGCAGGCCGCGAGCGCCGCGAGGAGGGCGAGCGGCAGGACGCGCGGGGCGCGTCGCAGGGACGACGGAGGCATGTCGGGGACTGGGGTCGAGTTCGGGCGCGCGGTCGGACGACCGCCCGCCGCTGGGATACCGGCTACATATGGTATACTCGCCACCCCGCCCCCGGGTCACGGTGTGCACCCACCAGGGGTGTCACACCGTGACGGGGGTCACGTTCACGGCATGTCGAACGACATCTGGGCGCGCGTGTACACGAACCGCCCGTTGTACCCGAACGGTGACGCGCCCGCCCACGGGAAGATCCCGTAGCCGTTGTCGAGCGTGTTCTGCTCGGGGAAGGTGTCGAACAGGTTCCGCACACCCAGCGTCCACTTCACGCCGCCGAACTGGCGGCCCACTTCGGCGTCCACCAGCGTCCGCGCGCCGAACGTCTGCTCGCAGGTGCCGCAGAGCCCGGGCGCCGAGTTGAACTTGCCGTAGTACGAGGTGCGCAGCAGCACGCTGTTGTGGCCCTGCGTGTAGTCGGCGGTCACCGTGCCGCGCCAATCGGGACGCTCGCGCTCGATCTGGATCCGCATGAACATGTCCACCAGCTCGGCGCCGGTGCCGTTCAGCTCGGCGGGGTTGTCCCGCTGCCCGACGATCTCGTTCGTGGTGTAGTTGATGCCGGTGTTGAGATTGAACACGCCGGACATGCCGACGGCACGGCGGTAGTTCGCGGTGATGTCCACGCCGTTGGTGCGGGTGTCGACGATGTTGGTGAAGTACTGCCCCGCCTCGGCCTGCACGCCATTGGCCTGCAGGATCGCCTCGATCGCCGGACCGCCGAGGAAGCCGGTGAGCAGGATGCGGTCGTTGAGCGTGATCGAGTAGCCGTCCACCGTCATGGTGAAGCGGTCGGACGGGCTCCACGCCATGCCGGCACTCAGGTTCACCGAGGTCTCGGCCTTGAGGTCCTTCGAGCCGAGCGCGCGCGCGGCCGGGTCGTCGGTGGGGAAGATGCCGATCTCGAACGGCACCTGCTGGCCCGTGCCCGTGTCGAGGCGGAAGCTCGTGATGCGGCTGCCATAGTTGCTCTGCGCGAGCGACGGGGCGCGGAAGCCGGTGCTCGCCGCGCCGCGCAGCACGAACTGCTCGGCCACCTGGAAGCGGAGCGCGAGCTTGGTGCTCAGCTGCGAGCCGAAGTCGCTGTAGTTCTCGAAGCGGGCCGCCACGTTGGCGAGGATGCGCTGCGTGAGGTCGGTCTCCGCCTCCGCGTAGGCCGCGATGTTGTTGCGCGTGGCCTCGACCGCGGTGGAGGGGAGGAAGCCGCTGAAGACCTGCGAGCCGCCGGGGGCGGGATCGCCGAACTGCGTGAGGTGCCCGCCCTGGATCCACGAGGCGCGCTCGCCGGCGATGAGCTCGAAGCTCTCCTGGCGGAGCGCCGCGCCGAAGGCGAGCGTGAGCGGCGAGGGTAGCGACGTCTGCACCTGTCGCGACGCGTCGAAGGTCACCTGCGTCTCGTTGCCGCGCAGGCCGCCCGCGTAGAAGCTCGTCTGGTTGGGGATGCCCGGATCGTCCGCGTTGCCGAAGATGCCGTCGAGGCCCGGCGCGCAGGCGGTGACGAAGCACGGACCGAGGGAGGTGTTGAGCGTGTTGCGGAGCTTGTAGTCGAACTCGCTCGCACCCGACGAGAGCGCCGCATCGTAGGTCCACGGCCCCGCCTCACCCTTGAACCCCGCGGCGAGCGACCAGTCCACCACGTCCGGCCGGAACTCAGGGAGGAAGCCCCTGGGGTACTGCGACGGCCAGTTCCGCTCCGAGAGACCCTGACGGTAGAAGCCATTGCCCGTGCCGACGCGGTTGGAGTACCCGCCGAAGGCATAGAAGCTGCGCGTACCGGCATCGTCGAGCGGGAGGCGGAAGTCGGCGAAGAGGATCTTGTCGTCGGCCAGACCGTCGCCGAGGCGGTGGTTGGGCTGATCGACGGCGTTGTTCTTCTGCAGGATGTTGCCCTTGGAGTCGACCACGTCCGCGTCCCCGGGGACGATCTGGTCTGCGGCCTCGGGCCAGGCGCGGTTGGTGCGCTGGCGATTGCGGACCTCGGCGAAGAGCCCGAGGGAGCCGCGGCCGACCTTCACGCCCCATCCGCCGTTCACGTTGTACGTGTCACCGTCGTCGGGATAGTCGCCCACCACATACCGGCCGAAGTCGGCGTTGACGAACGGCGCGAACTCGCCGCGCTTGAGCTGCAGGTTCACCACGCCGGCGATCGCGTCGGAGCCGTACTGCGCCGCGGCACCGTCGCGCAGGACCTCCATGCGATCGATCGCGCTCGACGGCAGCGCGTTCAGGTCGACGCCGGTCGATCCCGCCGGCATGCCGAAGGCGAAGGTGTGGACCAGCGACGTGCGATGGCGGCGGACCCCGTTCACGAGCACCAGGGTGTGGTCGGGCGAGAGTCCGCGCATGGTGAAGGGCCGCACGATGTCGTCGGCGTCGGTCACCGACTGCCGCGGGAAGTTCACTGACGGCGAGACGGCCTGGAGGATCGCCGAGAGCTCGGTCGTGCCCTGCTTCTCGATCGTCTCGGCGGTCACCACGTCCACCGGCACCGCGAGCTCGTCAGCGGCGGTGTGCTGCGCACGGGAGCCGGTCACGACCGCGGCCGCGAGCTGCTGCGAGGCGCGGTTGAGCGTGAAGTCCTGTGTCGCGGTCTGCCCAGCGGTCACCGTCACCGTCGCGGTCATCGGCGCGAACCCGATCACGCGCGCGCGCACCGTCCACTGGCCGGCCGGCACGCCGACGAGCTGGTACGTGCCGGTCCCCGTGGTCTGCGCGCGCACCTGCGTGCGATCGACCGTGAGGATGACACCGGCGATAGCGGTGCCGCTGGAGTCGCTCACCTTGCCGCGGATCATGCCCGCTTGGGCGTGCGCGACGGTGGCGGTGACGAGGGTGGCGATCGCGACGAGCGCGCGAGCGCATGAACGGTGGAACATGCGGCCTCCGAGGGCGCGTGGGGTCGCCTACGTTAGCGCGAACCCGGCCCTGCCGCCATCAGTCGCTCGGCGGCCCTCGCACTTCGCGCCGGTCCACTCCCCGCCAATGGACGCGGATGGTCCAGGCGGGTCCGGCGCCCACGCCGAACCGCTCGGCGTAGCTCCCCTGATTGAGCGCGACGGCGAGTTCGAGGAGACTGTTCAGGTAGGCGACCGGCTGCCCCACCGCCACCTGGCCGAAGCTCTCGACGAAGGGCACGGCGGCGATCCGCGCGCGTTCGGTCCCCTCTTGCGAGACGACCACCTCGAGCGTGTCGCCCACCCGCCACCCCATCGAGTCGAGCATGGCGGCGGGGATGTTCGTCCAGAGGTTGCCGTACGGCCGGTCGATCATCGCGACCATGCCGTGGAGCGCGTTCCCCTCGCGCCGCGCGACGGGTACGGGGAGCCGGACCATCTCCGTGCCGCGCGACGGCCCCACGTCCTCGAAGCGCACCTTGCCCGCGGCGAGGCGCGCGCCGACGTAGGCGAAGACGTCTCGCCCGTGGAAGGTGTGCGACCGCTCGGAGCCGGGGAGCCGCTGGCGCGCGAGGTCGATCTCGCGCACTTCCACCACCTCGTCGGCGATGAGGGTGAGCGTGCCGTTGTCCGGCGTAACGATGAGGAGGCCGCGGCGCGTGCGCGCGACGACGCCGAGGCGCGCCGTGCCGACGCCCGGATCGACGATGGAGACGAAGACCGTGCCGGCCGGCCAGAAGGGCGTCACCTGCCGCAGCCGGTACGCGCCCTCCCAGATGTCGAACGGTTCGATCTGGTGGGTGAGGTCGTGGACGCGGAGCGACGGGTCCACGCCGGTGGCGACGCCCTTCATTGATGCTACGGCGCCGTCCCGCGTGCCGAAGTCAGACTGCAGCACGAGCGTGCCCCGCACCTGCGCGGCCGCGGGGCGAGCGAGGACGGCCACGCCGCCGAGCGAGAGGCACACGAGGAGCGCGGCGGCCGCGCGCCGCGCGCGGCCGCCGAGAGCGTGCATCACTTCTGCTGTTCCTTGAACACGGTGTCGATCGCGATCCCGGACGCGAGGATGAGGGCGGTGAGCGAGGCCGTCGCCTTCGGGTCCTCCACCGCGACCACGTAGGTGTCGGCGTTGGTGAACAGCTCCTTGCCGATCCCGGCCCACTTCTTCGCGATCGTCCCGACCTTCCGCCCACCGGTGAGGAACTGGAAGTTCCACCCCACGAGGTTGCCCTTCACCTCGCCCACGGTCTCGCCGGAGGCGTTGAGCACGAAGAACCCGCCACCGAACGAGAAGAACTTCGAGCGGAGCACGCCGAGCTGCTTCCCCGCCCCGTCGGTCACCTTCACCAGCGCGCGGATGAAGGTCGGGCCGCGCGAGAGGGTGATGACCGGTGCCCCGCCCTCGCGCTCGGCGATCACGACGGTCGTGGGCATGAGACGCTTGCCGAGCAGGAGCCGCAGTGTCTTCACGAGCCCCGAGATGCGCTCCTGCGCGATCCCGATCGTCGCGCCGGACTCGGCGTCGAGGATGTCATAGGTGTCGCTCAGCTTCATGAACGCGACGCGTTCCTTGATCACGAAGGTGCGGCGGTCGAGCACGGGGGGGGCTCCGGGTGAGGGTGGCCAGAACATAGCACGCGGTCGGCGGGCTGTCCTGCTATGTTCTGGACGCACATCCCACCGGGGTCGCCACGTGATGTCCGCTGCTGCGCTCGCTCCTGCCGCCGCTCCCGCCCGCTCGCGCACCATCCTCGCGCTGGCGCTGGCAGCCGGTCTCCTCGTGCCCGCCCCCGCGCGCGCACAGGCGGGCTACGTGCCGAGCGCCGAGAATCTCGCGGCGCGCGAGTGGTACCAGGATGCGAAGTACGGGATGTTCATCCATTGGGGCGTCTGGAGCGTGCTCCAGGACGCGGAATGGGTGATGAACAACCGCGGGATCACGGCGGCGGAGTTCGAGCAGCTGCCGCCGCTGTTCGACCCCAAGCGCTTCGACGCGCGCCAGTGGGTCGCGACGGCGAAGGCCTCCGGGATGCGCTACATCACGCTCGTCACGAAGCACCACGATGGGATCGCGCTCTGGGACTCGAAGGTGAGCGACTGGAACGTGGTGAAGCGGACGCCGTTCGGCCGCGACATCGTGCGGGAACTCGCGGAGGAGTGTCGCCGCCAGGGGATCAAGCTGTTCCTCTACTATTCGCAGCTCGACTGGCACCATCCCGACTACTTCCCGCGCGGGCAGACGGGCGCGACCGCCGGACGGCCGATGGCCGGGGATTGGCCGCATTACCTCGACTACATGGATGCGCACCTGACCGAGCTGCTCACCGGCTTCGGGCCCATCGGCGGGATCTGGCTCGACGGCCTCTGGGACAAGCCGACGGCCGACTGGCGACTCGACCGCACCTACGCGCTGATCCACCGCCTGCAGCCGTCGGCGCTCATCATCCCCAACAACCACGAACCGCCACGGCCCGGCGAGGACGTGCAGACGTTCGAGAAGGACCTTCCCGGCGCGAACTCCGCAGGGTTCAACACCACGACCATCGGCGCGCTGCCCTTGGAGACCGCACAGACGATGAACGACTCGTGGGGCTTCCGGCTCCACGACCGCGCGTGGAAGTCGTCGCGGCAGCTGATCCGCGAGCTCGCCGGCGCCGCGGGTCGCGGCGCGAACTATCTGTTGAACGTGGGGCCGCGCCCCGACGGCACCTTCCCCGACACGGTCGTCGCGACGCTCGCGCAGGTGGGGCGCTGGCTCGACGTGAACGGCGCGAGCATCTACGGCACGCGCCCCGGACCGCTCACGCCGCGCCCGTGGGGGGTGACGACCCAGAAGGGCGACACGGTCTTCGTGCACCTGCTCGAGGGAACGGATCGCGTGGTCGCGCTGCCGGCGCTCACGCGCCGCGTGGCGCGGGCCTACTTGCTCGACGGCGGCGCGGCCGTCACCGTGGCGAACACGGCCGAGTCAGTCACGCTCACGCTGCCGCGTCGCGACGCCGCGACACCGGATCAGGTCGTCGCGCTCATCCTCGCGCGCTGAATCGGCCGGGACCCGCCACCGAACGCGCGATGCACCACTGCGCGAGCCAGTACGTCCCGAGCACGAGCGCCCGGTCCCCGCCGAACGGCCCCATGAACCGCCCGACGGCGAGCGCGCTGTCGGACACCAGAAAGCTCACGGCGCCGAGGGCCGCGAGCTCGGCCCCCGGCGAACGGCCCCATCGCGCGAGCGCCTGCCAGCCCATCGCGGCGATGACCATGACGTACGCGGCGACGGGGAGTCGCAGCGCCCCGAGTTCCGGCCAGAGGGTGGCGAGCATCGCGAGCGCGAACACGCCCACGGGCAGCGCCGACGCGGGACTGCGAAGTCCGCCGCCCGCGCCGGCGAACGCGGCGATGTACAAGAGGTGCGCGACGAGGAAGCTCGCGAGCCCGGCGATGAACCGATCCCCCGGCAGCATCAGGAAGACGTCGCCGGCCAGCGAGGCGACGAGGCCCGCGGTGACGAGCGTGCGATAGCGGGGCGAGACCGGGTTCGTCGCGCGCACCGCGATCGCGATCGTGATGAGCGTCGCGAGCGGCTTCGTGACGTAGATCAGCACCGGGAGGTCCAGGTACTCGCCCGCGATGCACGCGAGGGCGAGCGCCAGCAGCAGCGCGCTCATGTCGCCCGCATGACCGAGTCGGCGCCGATGTCCGCCAGCGCGCGCGTGCCGCCGATCGCCATCACCGTGCGCAGCTCGGCCTTCAGCAGCCGCAGCACGCGCGCCACGCCCGCCTCGCCGAAGGCCCCGAGCCCCCACAGGTACGGCCGCCCGATCCCGACCGCGTCGGCCCCGAGGGCAAGCGCGGTGAAGACGTCGGTGCCGCGGCGCACGCCCGAGTCGAGGATCACCGGGACGCGCTTCCGCACCTCACGCGCGATCTCGGGCAGGCAGTCGATCGCGCCGCGCCCGCTCTCGTCGGCGCGGCCCCCGTGGTTGCTGACGACGATGCCGTCGGCGCCGCGGGCGATGCAGTGCGCGGCATCCTGGGCGGTCACGATGCCCTTCACGAAGACCTTCATGGGCGTCGCCGCCTTGAGCTTCTCGACGAAGTCCCAGGTGAGCATCGGGATGTTGAAGTCCGAGTCCTTCATCTCGACGCCGTCGAACATCGGCTTGCGCGCGAACTGCGTGTTCATGCTCCCGTAGGCGTCGCTCTGCGCGTGGCACTGCGAGCAGTCGCGCCGGTCGCGCTTGATGAAGCGCTGGATGCTGATCCGGTTGCTCGAGACGGGGAGATCCACCGTGAGCACCACCACGGGGCAGCCCGCCCCCTCGGCGCGACGCAGCAACTTCTCGGTGATCTCCCAGCGCGACGTGGGATAGAGCTGGTACCAGATCGGTGCGCCACGCGCCGCGGCGACGTCCTCGACGGACGTCGTCGAGACGGTCGAGAGCATCATCAGGTGCCCCTCCGACTTCGCCGCCCGCGCGGTGGCCAGCTCGCCATCCGGATGGAAGGCGCGCTGGCTCCCGGTCGGCATGACGATGATCGGCGTGTCCATCGCCGTTCCCGCGACCGTGGTGCGCATGTCGATGTCGGTGACGCCGACGAGCCGTCGGCTGCGCAGATGCCAGTGCGAGAAAGCGGACCGGTTGGCGCGAAGCGTCACGTCGCCGTCGACGCCGGTGGCGATGTAGCCGTAGTGCGCCGGCGGGAGCGCCTGCTGCGCGGTCACGCGGAGGTCGAAGACGTCGAGCGCCTTGTCGGCGCTCGCCACCAGCTCCCCCAGCTCCTGGTCGGGCTCGCCGAGCGAGCCGAAGCGATCGGCGGCGGCGGGCGCGTCATCGCCCTCGGCGTCGCACGCGGTGCCAGCGAGGGCCGCCAGCAGCGGACTCGCGGCGAGGTACTTCAGCAGGGCGCGGCGGGCGGCAATTGGCTCGGACATCGACTGCTCCGTGTGGTCGGGTCGGGGGTGCCACGTGCGGACCGAACTTACGGCGGTATCTTCTCCGTCACCACTCAGCCCCCGACCCATGCTCACGCGCCTGCGCTCCGCCATCGCCACGCTGTTCGTCCTGTCCTCGGCCTGCGTTCCGCGCGGAGCGGTCGCGCCGGCGCCCGCCGCCGCGGCCGGCGACGGGTACGATGTGATCATCGAGAACGGCCGCGTGGTGGACGGCACCGGCGCGGCCTGGTACTACGGCGACGTGGCGCTGCGCGGCGACCGCATCGCGGCGATCGGACCCCGGGGCGCCTTCCACGGCGCCCGTGCGGCGTCTCGCGTGGATGCGACCGGACAGGTGGTCGCGCCGGGGTTCATCGACATCCAGGCGCATTCCATCGAGCACTACATGGTCGGCGACGGCCGCGCGATCTCGATGGTCACGCAGGGCATCACGACCGCGATCCATGGCGAGGGGTCCTCCCTCGGCCCGATGAACGACCACCTGCTGCGGTCCGAGGCGGACACCGCGTCCCGACGAATGCTCTCGCAGTTCACGGGGCCGCACGGTTTCGGGAAGTGGCTGGAGTACATGGTGGCGCGCGGCACGTCGCAGAACGTCGGCTCCTTCCTCGGCGACGGCACCCTCCGCGTCTATGCGAAGGGCGAGGAGGAAGGTCCGCTCTCGCCCGCCGAGCTCGACTCGATGCGCGCCGCCGTGCGGAACGCGATGGCCGACGGCGCCTTCGGCCTCGCGAGCGCGCTCATCTATCCGCCCAACACCTACGCGAGCACCGAGGAGCTCATCGAGGCCGCGAAGGCGATGGCCCCGTACGGCGGTGTGTACATCACCCACATGCGCTCCGAGGGCGACAAGTTCCTCGAGGCGATGGACGAGGCGATCCGCATCGGGCGCGAGGGTGGCGTGCCGGTGGAGATCTACCACCTGAAGGCAAGTGGTCCGCGCAACTGGTACAAGATGCCGCTCGCGATCGCCAAGATCGATTCGGCGCGCGCGGCCGGACAGGATGTGCAGGCGAACATGTACCTGTACCCCGCCGGCGGGAACTCCTTCGCGAGCTGCATCCCGCCCAAATACGCCGCGGGCGGCCGCCTGATGGAGAACCTGCGGAACCCCGCGCTTCGCGCGACGATGGTGGCCGAGATGCACGCGGTGGACGCCGGGTACGAGAACCTCTGCGAGATCGCGACGCCGGCGAACGTCATGGTGGTCGGCTTCCGGCAGGAGGCCAACAAGCGCTTCGAAGGCAAGCGACTGAGCGACATCGCCTCCGCGCTCGGCAAGGACTGGGCCGAGGTGATCATCGACCTCAATGTCGAGGAGTCGCTCGGACTGGGCGAGCTGCTCTTCCTCATGAGCGAGGACAACATGCGGCTGCAGCTGCGCCAGCCCTGGATGAAGTTCGGCACCGACGCCGGCTCCTCCGATCCGGCGACCGCGCGCGGGATGGTGCACCCGCGCACCTACGGCAACTTCCCGCGCATCTTCGCGCGGTACGTCCGCGAGCAGCAGGTGATCACCCTCGAGGACGCGGTGCGGAAGGCGAGTGCCGCGGTGGCGACCCGGCTCTCGCTCAATGACCGTGGCGTGCTGCGCGCCGGCCTCAAGGCCGACGTCATCGTGTTCGACCCCGCCACCATCCGCGACAACGCCACCTTCGAACAGCCGCACCAGCTCTCGACCGGTGTGCGGGACGTGTTCGTGAACGGCGTGGCGGTGCTGCGGAACGGCCAGCACACCGGTGCCAAGCCCGGAGTCGTGGTGCGTGGGCCGGGGTACCGGCCGTGAGGCGCCTCCTCGCCGCGGCCGCGCTGGCCGCCTGCGCCTGTTCGTCGGGGCCCGCGGGCACGATCATCACCAACGTCCGCATCATCGATGGCACCGGTGCGCCCTCCATCACGGGCGCGGTGCGCTTCATCGGCGACTCCATCGTCGCGGTCGGCGACGTCCAGCCGGCACGCGGTGATTCGGTGATCGACGGCGGCGGCCTCGTGCTCGCGCCGGGCTTCATCGACACGCACTCCCACCACACCGGTGACCTGCTCGACATGCCCGAAGCCCTCGGCGCGGTGAGCCAGGGGATCACGACGATCGTCGGCGGGAACGACGGCGGGCAACCCTATCCATTGAAGGACGCGTTCGACACGCTCGCGGAGGTGCAGCCGTCGATCAACGTCGCCTACTACGCCGGGCACGGCGACCTGCGCTCCCTCGTGATGGGCGAGGACTTCAAGCGCAAGGCGACGGCAGCCGAAGTGGACTCGATGGCGAAGCTGCTGCAGCAGGAACTCGACGCGGGCGCGCTCGGACTCTCGACCGGCCTCGAGTACGATCCGGGCATCTATTCGGATCGCGCCGAGGTGCTGGCACTCGCCAAGGTCGCGGCGGCGGCACGGAGCCGCTACATCAGCCACATCCGCAGCGAGGACCGCTGGTTCTGGGACGCGATCGACGAGGTCATCGCGATCGGGCGCGAGGCGAAGCTGCCGGTGCAGATCAGCCATGTGAAGCTCGCGATGGTCCCGCTCTGGGGGCGCGCCGATTCGCTCATCACGCTGCTCGAGGCGGCACGCGCGGCCGGGGTCGATGTCACGGCCGACATCTATCCCTACCCGTACTGGCACTCGACGCTCACGGTGCTCTTCCCGGAGCGTGACTTCTCCGACCGTGCCGAGGCGCAGAAGGTGTTGCGGGAGATCGCGAAGCCGGAGGGGCTGCTCATCGGACGCTTCGCGGCCGACACGAGCTATCAGGGACGCACCGTCGCCGAGCTTGCCGTGCGACGGAAGGAGGACCCGGCGAGCACGCTGATGGGTCTCATCCGCGAGTCGATCGCCTACGAGGACGCGCATCCCGGCAGCGGCGGCGAGAGCGTCGTCGCGACCTCGATGGACGAGCCCGACATCGTGCGGCTCATGCAGTGGGAGCACACGAACTTCTGCTCCGACGGTACGCTCGACGGTGCGCATCCGCGCGGCTTCGGCTCCTTCCCACGTGTGCTCGGCCGCTACGTGCGCGAGCAGCGGGTGATGCCGCTCGAGCAGGCCATCCGCCAGATGACGTCGCTCTCGGCGGCGCATGTGGGGCTCACGCGGCGCGGGACGATCGCGCCAGGGAACTACGCGGACCTCGTGCTGTTCGACCCGGCGACGGTCATCGACAATGCCACGCCGAAGGCGCCGCATGCGGTGAGCACCGGGATCGTGCGCGTGTGGGTGAACGGCGCGACGGTGTGGGCGGACGGAAAGACGGTGCGCAGCCGGTCGGGGCGCGGGCTCCGGCGGCAGGAACAGTAGGGCCACCTGAGGTCACTCATGCCAACGCGTTCCTGTTTCACGGCCGCGATGTTCGCGGCATCGCTCCTCCCGGCGGCCGCCGTCGCGCAGGCCGCCGCGCCGTCCGATCCGCCCGCCACCTGGGCGGCCGTCGATTCCTTCGTCCGCGCCGAGATGGTGCGGCAGCGCGTCCCGGGGCTCGCCCTCGCGGTGGTGCGCAACGGTACGCTCGTGCGCGCGCAGGGCTACGGCGTCGCCTCACTCGAGCATCAGGTCCCCGTCACCGCATCGACGGTCTTCCAGTCCGGTTCCGTCGGCAAGCAGTTCACCTCGGCGCTCGTGATGCAGCTCGTCGGCGAGGGCAGGCTGAGCCTTGACGACCGCCTCTCGAAGTTCTATCCGCGCGGTCCGATCGCGTGGCGCGACGTCACGATCCGGCACTTGCTCTCGCACACCGCGGGCATCTCGGAGCGGTTCTACGAGACCGTCGACCTCCACCTCGAGTACGCCGACAGCACCATCGTGCGCTTGATCGGCGACCAGCCGCTCGATTTCGCACCCGGCAGCAAGTGGAGTTACAGCAATCCGGGCTACCTCCTGCTCGGCTACATCATCCAGCAGGTCACCGGTCGATTCTACGGCGACCTCCTGGAGGAGCGGATCTTCGGTCCGCTCGGCATGACCACCGCGATGATCATCGACGAGCCGAGCATCGTCCCCAACCGGGCGGCGGGATACGAGGCCGACAGCGGTCGGATCGTCAACCAGACGTGGGTCTCGCGGAAGTTCAACACCACGGCGGACGGGAGCCTCTACCTCACGGTGCTCGACCTCGCGAAGTGGGATGCGGCGCTCTACGGCGACCGCGTGCTCCCGGCGTCGGCGCTCGCGCAGTCATGGACCCCCATCCGCCTGAACGACGGATCGACGCATCCCTACGGGTTCGGATGGGCGCTCGGCAGCGTGAACGGCCACCGGATCATCGAGCACGGCGGCTCGTGGCAGGGCTTCAAGTCGTACATCGCGCGATACGTGGGCGACGGGCTCACCGTGATCGTGCTGATGAACTTCAGCGAGGCGCGGCCCGCGGAGTTCGCGCACGGGATCGCCGGCGTGCTGGATCCGCGACTGAAGCCCTCGGCCGCCCCCGGGCGGCCTTGAGGCGCGTCGACGGCGCGGCAGGTCAGCGCGCCGCGTCGTCGAAGAGCGCGGGCAGGTCGATGGACAGCGGCGCGATGCCCGGGGCGGGCAGCCAGACGAGCGCATCGTGCAGGATCTCCGGGCGCTCATCACCGGGTCGCCAGCGCTCGACCAGGCGCGCGTCGCTGTCGACGATCCAGTACTCCGGCACTCCCTCGCTCTGGTAGATCAGGCGCTTGCGGTGCCGGTCCGCGCGCGCGGTGGAGGGGGAGAGGACCTCGACCGCGAGGAGCAGCGACGTGACCTCCGACCACGCGCGTGGCGGACCGCCATCGCGCCACGGCACGACGAAGAGGTCGGGCTGCAGCAATCGTCGCGGCGAGAGGACGATGTCGGCAGGGGACCATCGCGTCCAGCCCAGCCGGTGCGCCCGCACATGCTCGCGCACTC